>JAZPZR010000294.1:0-25833 GCA_045544795.1 Eubacteriales bacterium | reverse complement strand
AATTCCCATATGGATATGGGGGTAGAACCCACCGATACTGTCAAGCTTTACGCCAAAACCGCCGGTACCCGCTGTACCGAAGGCGTGTACGAGACTTTCATACAGATTCATACCGCCTGCGAGCAAAAACACGACCTCTACCGCGGTAAGCACGATATACATGATATACAAAAGCTTTGCGGTATCAGACGCGCGAGGTACGAGTTTGCCGACGATGGGGCCCGGCATTTCTGCGCGCATAAGGTGTATCGAACGGTCGGACACGGGGATTATTGCCATTATAAAGACAAGCACGCCCATACCGCCTACCCAGTGTGTAAAGCTGCGCCAGAAAAGGAGTGCTTCGGGAAGAAGCGTTACGTTGCGAAGTATTGACGCGCCCGTTGTTGTAAAGCCCGAAACAGTCTCAAACACAGCATCAACGTAATTTGGCACAAGCCGTGAAAAGTAAAACGGAAGCGCACCGAGAAGTGACGTCACCACCCACGCGAGCGACACGATAACAAAGCTTTCCTTTGCATAGATGACACGTGTGCCGGGGCGGGCGCAGATAACGATAATAAGACCGAGGGCAAGCGCCACCACGATGGATTTTAAAAATACGTTGACCGAGGTCATATCGCGGTAGATAAATGCAACTATGAGGGGGAGCACCATAAGGCCTGCATTGGCAATACAGATCTGTCCCACCGTTTTAAAAACCATTCTTCTGTTCATGAGCGCCTCACTTTATAATATCCGACAGATCACCGAGTCTGTGACCTGCGCTGAATACGATAACCTTGTCAGAGGGAAGGATCACGTCATTACCTGATGGGATAACGGTCTCTCTTTTACGGATAATGCCCGCGATAAGCACGTTTTTCTTTGTCTCAAGTTCTTTGAGCGGAATGTTTATATATTTAAAGTCGGGGCGCACCTCAAACTCAAGCGCCTCAACCTTTTCATCCATCAGCTGATATACCGTATCAACCTTACTGCCCATTGAATTCTGAAGCGCACGCGCATAGCTTACGACCACGTCGCAGACGGCGGTCTTTGATGATACGATACTGTCAAGACCAAGGCGCTCGGCAATTGCCAAAAACTCACTGCGGTTGACCTTGGTTATCACCTTCTGCCTGTTTTCAGACTGCGCGAAGGTAGAGATAAGAATATTCTGCTCGTCGGTACCCGTAAGCGCCACAAACGCATCGACAGAACGGATACCCTCCTCACGAAGAAGTTCCTGTCCTGCGCCGTCACCGCAGATGACGACCGCTTTATGAAGGCTGGACGCAAAGGATTTTGCCACACGCTCGTCCTTTTCAATGACCTTGACGGAAATGCCTGCCTCAGTAAGAAGCTCTGTAAGGTAGTGTGAAATTCTGCCTGCGCCGAGCACCATGACCGATTTTATGGGACGGCGGTGCACACCCATCTGCTTTAAAAGACGCGTAAACTCGTGCGGAGTCGCGACAAGACCGACACGGTCACCGCTTTTTAACACAAAGTTACCGTCGGGGATATAGGCGCCGTCACCGCGGCGGACGGCACACACAAGGAATTTTGCAGAAAACTTGGAGCGTATCTCGGAAAGCGAAAGGCTGTCAAAGGGCGAGCCCTCTTCAAGATGAAGTTCCACCATCTCAAGACTGCCTGCAGAAAACTTTTCTATATTAACTGCACTGGGGAAACGGAGAATATTGTAAATATCGTGGGCGGCAAGCTGTTCGGGATTAAGGGTAAGGGACAGATCAAGCTGAGAGCGGAGGTAGCCGAGCGACTCAGCGCTGTACTTGGGCTTGCGCACGCGGGCAATCGTATGACGGGCGCCCATTCTTCTTGCAATAAGGCAGGAGAGCATATTGACCTCGTCCGAGTCGGTGACCGCAATAAAAAGGCGCGCCTTGTCAACGCCCGCCTCAGACAGCGTATCACGGTCGATTGCGTCACCGCACACCGTCATAACGTCAAAAATATTGGTAATATCGGTAATGGCGGACTGCTCGCTGTCAACGGCAACAACGTCGTGCCCCTCTGAAACGAGGCTTTTTACAAGCGCAGAACCTATCTTTCCGCAACCGACAACAATGATATTCATACAGTTTCTCCTTTAAGGATATAATAGTAACCTGTATTAGTATACAATATTATTTACAAATTTTCAATATTGTGCATTCAAATTGTAGTTTGTCGGGGAATTCGAACTAACCAATGCCTCTCCTTGTCAGGAGAGGGGGACCGTCGAAGACGGTGGAAAGGTAATCAGTTTTGTAGAGTTTCGCTTGATGCTGACTACCCCTCAGTCGCTTCGCGACAGCTCCCCTGACAAGTGGAGCCAAAAGAGTACACTAATTCCGTCTATTCAATAAACCGCAATTTAAACGTGCATCAGTTTATTGGAAAGGGAGCACAAATTCTAAGTTGTTTTAAATTTCGACCTATGTGTTTGAACCACTACATATATTTAGTGATATTGTGCCTTGGCACAGTGATATTTTTGCGTTGCAAAAGTGATATTGAAACCTTACGGTTTCAGTGATATTATATTCGCTATAAAACTCGCGAAGCGAATATCACTTGGACAAGGTTCAAATATCACTGCGAAGCAATATAACTCGCCGAAAGGCGAATATAACTGAAAAAGACAAGTTTCTGTCGAAACTTGTCTTTTTCTTTGGTGGACCAACAGGGACTCGAACCGCGGACCAACCGGTTATGAGCCGGTTGCTCTAACCAACTGAGCTATTGGTCCTCAATTGATGCCTAATTATTATAACAGAGTATGTTTGCTTTGTCAATAATAATTTTAAAATTTAAGCATCAAAGTCATAACGTAAAATACAAGCGGTATCGTCGCGCAGGAAAGTATATGAGATATGACCGTCATTCCCGCCGCAACCGACGTATCCTTCCCGTACGCGCTGGGTATTACGACGGTATTAAGTCCAAGCGGCATTGCAAGTGAGCAGATGATACACACCGCAAATTCCTTTGGTATCGTCGGTATAAAATAGATAATACCGAGTGCCGCGGCAGGTATTATAATAAGTCTGATAAAAGACACGACGTATATATTTACCTGCCTCAATATCTTTTTAAAGTCAACGGTACTGAGCGTTATACCCGTAAGAAGCATCGCAACAGGCGACATACAGTCACCTGACACCGTCACCACCTGATTTATCCACGAAGGGATCTTTACCGCGGTAAGACCGAGGACCATACCCACCAGCATTGAGATAAACATGGGGTTTATAAATGATTTAAGACTGCTTTTCAGCGTACGCTTGCCGTCTTCTGCGGGAGTTAAAAGATAGGGCACGCCCCACAGATAGATAAGCATCCAGAGAGGCAGTGTAAAGATAAGATACAGATCAAAAAACTCAGGAAACACCTCTTTTACAACGGCGTTACCCATAAACCCGAAGTTTGCAAAGGCAAGCCCGTACGTAAACACGCTCTGTATATACTTATCGCGTGTGACGGCGCGCGATATAAATACCGCGACAAATGCCATAAAGACCGTGATGACACAGCTTATCACAAAAAGCTTCCATGCAGGACCGATATCAGCCACAGAAAAATTATTCATAAACGTACCCAGCACAAGCGCGGGTATAAACAGATTATTTTCAAGCTTTGCAAGCACGCCCGACGCGGAGGATTGTACCACGCCGACCTTTGCAAGCAGCCAGCCTATAAATATAAACGAAAACAATACCGCCATCTGTGACAGCGTTGCTAAAAGCGTACCCATTTTATTTCTTTTCCTTTCTCTTTTGCTTTAGCAAAACCACAGCGCCGCACCGCCCAGAAGTCCCGCGCGGTTGCCAAGCTCAGCTGTTATTATCTTTACCCTCGGACTGTGCTCACTTCCGAAGATCTCTCTATCCAGAATATCCTGAAGCGGAAGGATAAGCCTCTCCCCTTCGTTGCAGACACCGCCGCCGAGAATTACAGCATCGGGTCTGAATTCGTTTGCAAGGTTTGTGATACCGCATGCAAGATATTTTATATAATTATCAACGACAGTCTTTGCATAGGGGTCGCGGTCTGCGTACTTAAACGCGGTCGCGCCGTCTATCTCCTTCTCTTTTGCCATAAGGCTGTCGGGATGGCTTGCTATCGCGCGTTTTGTATCGCGTATGAGCGCAGTAGCCGATGCATACGCCTCAAGACAGCCGCGTCTTCCGCAGGTACACTGCTCGCCGTCCATCATTATCACGGCATGACCCATCTCAGCGCCTGCACCGCGGTTGCCGTCGTACAGCCTGCCGTCAATTACGATACCGCCGCCCACACCCGTGCCGAGTGTCAGCATAACGGTGGTCTTATACTGCTTTCCGCAGCCAAAAAGCGCTTCGCCGAGTGCCGCGACATTTGCATCGTTTGCAATTTTTACGGGAAGACCCGTAAGTGCGGATAGCTTTTCCGATATCGCAACGTTTTTCCAGCCGAGGTTGTTTGAATAGCGTACAACACCTGTTTTTGTATCCACAGTACCGGGTACTCCCATACCTATGCCGACACAGTCGCAAAGCGAAAGACCTGCCGAGCTGCAAAGGCTTTTACAAAGTCCCGCGATACCGCTTACAACTCCGTCCTCGTCCGACGGTGTGGGTATTTTATCCGATACTATAATATTTCCGTTATCGTCCGTGATACCGCCCTTTATAAAGGTACCGCCGACGTCGATTCCTATCACGTATTTTCTGACAGACGAGGTGAGCACCTGCATATCGCCCGAAAGCGTGACCTCACCGTAGCCTGCGGGAATAAGCAGGCTGTCGCCCTGTTTTACCGCAACGTTTCCGACAGTCCCCTCTCCTGCAAGGCATATTGCAAACAAAAAGGAGTTTTTATCGGCATAGAGCGAGCTGTCCGCCATTCGCATTTCAAAATACTTACATCTTGCAAGCGCCGTGTCACAGGGCGAAAGAGGCTTAAACTTATCAAGTAAGATAACCTCCTTTGCCTTTTCTACGTGAAGCTCGCGCGTGTTTCCGTTTTTGTCGCGCCTGCCGTAATCATACACGCGGTATGTAATATTACTGTTTTGCTGTACCTCGCAGATAAGACAGCCCTTTGCTATCGCGTGAACCGTACCCGCGGGAATAAAGTAGCACTCGCCCTTTTTGACCTCGTAAAAATTGAGGTAATCTGTAAGCGTGTTGCTTTGGATAGCGCTTTCAAGCATATCCTTTGTCATGTCACGGTTAAAGCCGAGGTAAATGCCCGCGCCCTCCTGCGCATCGACGATATACCACGCTTCCGTCTTGCCGTAGCTGTTCTCATGCGCGAGCGCGTATTCGTCCGAAGGGTGCACCTGAATGGACAGGTCGTCACGCGCGTCGATAAGCTTTATAAGCTGAGGAAAGCCCTCAAAATCACACGCATTTTTGCCAAGCTCTTTGTCGGTAACAAGCTCGCTCAGCGGGACACCGTCAGCAAGCGTCGGTCCGTCGGGATGGAAGGAAAGCTCCCACGTTTCAGAAAGCGTTTGCTCATCTGTCACCTTTGAATAGTTTTCTATAAGACGTCTTCCGCCCCATATATACGATTTACAGGCGGGAGTGAGTTTTATTATTTCCATTTTACACCTCAGAAGCATTTTTTCTTACGCTGTGCGCGGCAGTTTGCAACGTCACCGCAATGGTAGCACAGCTCGTTATCGGAGCATCCGTCAGCTTCAAGCTGTTCAAGATTTCTGACGGTCGTCTCCGCAATATTCAAAAGTGCCTCACGCGTCAAAAAGCCCTGATGCGAGGTGACGATAACGTTTGGCATTGAAATAAGTCGGGCAAGCACGTCGTCGTCCATGATATGACCCGAATTGTCCTCAAAAAATATATCCGACTCTTCCTCGTACACGTCAAGGCAGGCAGCCCCCACCTTGCGCGATTTTATACCCTCAAGCAGTTCTTCTGCATCAATAAGCGCACCGCGGGAGGTGTTGATGATACAGACGCCCTTTTTCATTTTTGCAATCGAATTTTTATCTATAAGATGGTGCGTTTCGGGTGTGAGCGGGCAGTGAAGCGATATGATATCCGCAGTTGAAAGCAGAGTATCAAGGTCGGTATACTCAATACCCGAATCCTCTGCAGGAAACTTATCGTAAGCGATGACCTTCATCCCGAAGCCGCGGCAGATATCAATAAACACGCGTCCTATCTTGCCCGTGCCGACAACACCGACCGTCTTGCCGTGGAGGTCAAAGCCGGTAAGACCCGACAGGCTGAAGTTAAAATCACGCGTGCGGATAAACGCCTTGTGAATACGGCGGATAGATGTGAGAAGCATTGCCATCGCATGCTCAGCCACGGCATAGGGCGAGTAGGCGGGTACGTGGCAGACGTGTATCTTGCCGAATGCCGCGCGCACGTCAACGTTATTAAAGCCTGCGCAGCGAAGGGCGATATACTTTACGCCGAGTGAATGAAGCTTATCTATCACCTTGCTGTCAGCGGTGTCGTTTACGAAAATACACACCGCATCGCATCCGCTTGCAAGCTCTGCCGTGTCAAGCGTCAGCTTTGTATCAAAAAACTTGAAGTCGATCTTGTCAGAGTAGGGCAAAAACGACTCGCTGTCATACGGTTTTGTATCAAAAAATGCAACTTTCATTTTATTATTCCTTTCTTTTTTATATTATATAGTCTTGCAAAATAAAAATCAATATAATATAATCATTTTTGACAAGGAGAGGAATTATGAAACAGTTACACGATTTTCACGTTCATTCAACCTATTGCGACGGCTCAAATACACCGCGCGAGATGGCGGAGAGTGCAATTGAAAAAGGGTTTGACACGCTCGGCTTTTCGGGGCACGGGTATACCGATTTTGATACAAGCTTTTGCATGAAGGTGGTACGCACCGACCTTTACGTTGAGGAGGTCACGCGGCTTAAAGAAGAGTATGCGGGAAAGCTGAACATACTCTGCGGTATTGAAAAGGACTATTTTTCAAGCCATCCCACCTCACGCTTTGACTACGTTATAGGCTCTGTTCACTATCTTTACGTCGGCGGAAAATACGTACCGCTTGATATGCAGGTTAAGACCATGGAAGCGCTTTTGAACGAGGTGTACGGCGGCAGTTTCTCAGCGCTTGCCCGCGATTATTATAAGCAGGTGGCGGACGTTGTAAACAAGACGGAATGTGATATTATCGGTCACCTTGACCTTATAACCAAGTTTAAAAACAGAACCGCGCTCAAGCGGGACGATGCGTATTACGAGGCGGCATTTTCGGCAGTCGACGCGCTTATTCCGTCGGGCAGGATATTTGAGATCAACCTCGGCGCGATAGCAAGGGGCTACAGGAACTCACCCTATCCTGACAGTAAGCTGCTTAAGTATATACATGAGCGCGGCGGCGAGATAGTCATCACGGGTGACTGCCACAGCAAAGAGCATCTCGGCGCCAATTTTGAAAAAGGGGTCGAGGCTGCCAGAAATGCAGGCTACACGCATCAGCGCATACTTACCAAGGACGGAAGCAAGCTGATAGCCCTTCCGTAAAAATAAATTGAAACATTTTGACTCTGTTACGTGTTATAATAATAGGGGTGTTAAAATGAAAAGAGCAGTATTGTTTTCGATTTGTTTTCTTTTGTTGCTTTCGGGTTGTAAAATGGCGCCCGAGCCTGACGCTCCGTCAGATGATGCGCCCGTTACCGAAAACGTGGTATTTGATGAAAGGGAAAGCTACGATATTGAATATGAGAGCGGTGCAACCACAGATTTTATCTGTGCCTATTCTTTACAGGAGCTTATAAACACGAGCGATTACATAGTAATTGCATCTACCGACGTCCCTTATGCCGATGCAGAGCAAAAGGTTTCGGATTTTATGGGAAACACCATTGATGATTTTGAAAAAGCCGACCTTTTATGCTCCTACAGCGTAAGACCCTTGACCGTTAAAAAGGTGTTAAAGGGTGATGAAAGGGAAACGATAGACTTTTGTCAGAATATCATAGTAAAGGATGACCGCATGCGTGTGTGCTGTATGGAATATCCCGTGTGGGCGGGGGAAGAGTATATTCTGTTTTTAAACCGTGCAAACAGCGAGCGTGAGATGTACTACATGGAGCCCACAGAGGGCGCGTATAATCTCGATTTCGAAAAAAACGCAGACACTAAAAACATGAGTCAGCAACTCGCCCCTGAGATAAAAGACTACTTTAGCGAATACTTCAAATAAAAGGGATGCTAAAATTCCCCGTATAACAAAAAAAGTGTTGCATTTTTTGCAACACTTTTCTCTTTTTAAAGCATTTCATCGTATAACGTATATATCTATATGTCGGTACTATATCTTCACCTTGACGACAACCTTTTTGACAGGGGTGGGTCGGTCAGTTGCCGAAACACCCGGCATGTGCACGTCATTGGGGAAAAATACCGCAAAGTCGCCCGAATTCAATACAAAACGCTGTGTGTCACACTCGTAAAGAGCATAGTCCTTTTCGGGATTTTCCTCGATCGGCTTTCCTGCAAGATTGCGCTGTGTCACGCCGATTATCTCTGTACCCTCAACGATGTACTGGATATCTATGTACTTGTCGTGCGCCTCAGAAAGACCGCCGCCGACCTTAGTCTCATATTCCTGTACCATAAAATAGATGTTATCACCGTCAACTTCATGCCTTCCTTTTTCAAGCTTTGAAAAATCTGTAGTCTTCAAAAACTCCAGCATTTTCGCCACATTGCCGAGTTGTTTATAATTATTATCATGTAGTATTGAATCAAAAATCATAATTATTATCTCCTGATTATCAGTATTGTATTTGGTTTTATTATCGGGTTATTGCATCGGATCGGCAGCAGGTCGTTCCTATGCAAAATCAATTCGTAATTGCTAAGGAGCATGCCGTCACGCGAGAAAAGCGGATCACTTATGCTTTCCTCTTTCGCGGAGGCACTCAAGAACAACGTCGGGATTATTACAGGTAATAAGCGTAGCTCCCCTCTCTATTGCCATGTCAACCGTTTTTGCATCCTTGACACAAGCGCCTGCCCAGGGCTCGACTCCCCTGCTCATTGTATAGTCAAACTCCTGCTTTGATGCCATATTCACGTCGCTGTAAAACGATCTGAACATACAGCAGCAATACGCATATTCAAACGGATCGCGTGTAACCTTACCCATATGCGAAACAGGGAAATAAACGTGCTGACGGTATCTTTTACCGTATTTTTCTGCGATATACTCATGAAGCTTACCGCTGAAGGTATTAATAACCACTCTGTCGGTAAATCCGTAGCTTTCCACAACTCCGAGAATCTTATCAGTTATCTCAAAAGCCTTGTCACCGATTTGTTCGGGGCGTTCCTTAAGCTCAATATCAAGCGTTACCGTGGGGTGGTCCTTTACAAGCTCCATAAACTCGATAAAGGTAGGTATTACCTCACCCTGTCCCGCGTCAAGCTTACGTATCTCATCAAGTGTAAAGTCGCACACGTTACCTGTCGCATTGGTTGTTCTGTCAACCGTCGCATCATGGATAAGCACAAGCTGACCGTCCTTTGTAACACGCACGTCTGTTTCGAGCTGATCAACCCCGCACTCAAGCGCCTTTTTAAAGGCAAGCATGGTATTTTCAGGGTAATCCGATGAAAAACCGCGGTGTGCCGCAACATAAATATTATCCTTACTTTGTGTCCAGTAATTCATTGTTTTTCCCTCTCTCGTTTTATTGAAATTTAAGTGTTACTATTTCAAAGTTTTTAATTGGAAGTATTACCTTTCCGTCCGTTACTTCAAGCTCACATATCTCGTTTTCCATAAGGTCACAGAGCGCGCATTTGGTAAAGGGTGCACTGACTGTCACCGTCTTTCTTGCACCGAACGATTCGTACATACGCACTATCATCGAGTTATCCGCCTCTGCACGCTTGACAGTCTCAATAACAACGCTTTCATCATCACAGCTGACAAGTGAAAAGCTTTCATCAAGCTTTCCATCGGTTTTGCCGACTGCAACAGCCGCAGCGCTCTGATTGAGCAGGTAGCTTTCCTTTATAACGCCTGCATCGTACAGCGTGCCGCTATGTGTCATGAGCGAATAGGTAAAATAATGCTCTCCAACGTCTGCCAGAGGATCGGGGAAAATACCGCTTTTAAGCGCTGTAAGAGAAAGTGTACTGCCCTCTGCCGAAAAGCCGTACTTACAGTCGTTAAGAAGTGATACGCCGTAGCCGTTTTCGGATATATCCACCCATTTATGAGCGCACACCTCAAAGCGCGCCTCATCCCAGCTTGTATTTTTATGGGTAGGTCTTGAAATATGGCCATACTGTATTTCATAGGTCGCCTTATCAGCAAGGACGTCTATCGGGAAATATACCTTGAGCACCTGCTGTTTTTCCTGCCAATCGGCTTTTGTTTCAAAATCAATTCTGCGGCTGTTTGTATAAAGCCAGATATCCTGACACACAGTCGAGTCAAGATACTTCTTTTCAACCCTGAAGCCTGCACGCGAACCGTCGTATATCGGCGTTATCTTCGCTCTTTCGTCAAGCGGATAAGGCTTTGAAACATGATAGTCGCTAAGTTCCCAGTTATCGTACTGATACGGAATATCCTCGTACACAACAAAACGGTTTGCCTTTTCGCCCTGTTTTACAGCCTCACGTCCTGCGCTCTTATCAAACAGCGATACTATCGCGCCGCTCTCGTCAAGCGTCACACGGTAAAAATCGTTTTCAGCCGTAAGGTCTTTTACCTTTACAGCAGTACTGTCAATGCAGTTTTTGACCACTTTCCAACCGAAAGCGGGTATTTTTTCGGTGATCTCCACCGTTTTGCCGTCAAGCTTTACAATGGGCGCCTCTTCAAAGCCAAGCGGATTGTAGACAAAGATGCCACCGTCGGTTTTTACGTTGTTTATAACCGAATTTATCTTATCTGCGCACGTAGTATCGGTAAAGTCAAAAATCTGCGCATAATCCTTGTCCGTCCCCTCGTAAACTTCATGAATTGAAGAGCCGGGAAGGATGTCATGGAACTGATTATGAAGCACCTTGCGCCACATTTCGTACAGATTTTCCTTGTCATACTCACCGCCAAGAAGCAACATATCGGTGTATGACAGCGCCTCAGTCTTTGCAAGCGCAAACTCACTCTTTCTGTTAAAGCGCTTGTTCTTTGCAACGGAGGTATATGTACCGCGGTGGAATTCAAGATAAAGCTCACCCACCCATTTTGGCATCCTGCCAAGCTTTCCCGCGTTTTTAATAAACTCACTCTCCGCCGTTTTAAGCATGGGCAGTAAGAAATTTATTTTTGTAACGGGGATACCCGGAATTCCGCGTGAAAGTCTTTTAAGCTTTTCAAGCATATCGGCAGTAGGACCGCCGCCACCGTCACCGTAGCCGAAGGTGAGAAGCGTGTTTGTATTATATTCTTTTTGCTGATATCTGTCCCACGTACCAAGAACAAGCGGTGTGTCCACGCGTCCGACGTAGGTGGTGTGACGCTTCATCTTATGCTCAGGCTGTGCCTTTTGCGCTGTGATAAAGGTAGAATATATTTCTGTACCGTCAATACCCTGCCACATAAAGCTGTCAACAGGGAGCTTGTTGGTATCGTTCCAGCTTATTTTTGAAGTGACGAAATAGTCGACACCCGATTTTTTCAGTATCTGCGGAAGTGCCGCGCTGTAGCCGAAAACGTCGGGCAGGAAAAGTACCTTTGAATCGGCATCAAATTCGTCTTTAAAGAACTTTTTACCGTGTAAAAACTGTCTTACAAAACTCTCTCCTGACGAAAGATTACAGTCACACTCTACCCACATACCGCCCTCAGGCTCAAAGCGTCCCTCGCGCACAAGTTCTTTCAGTTCCTCATACTTTTCGGGTGCTTCCTCTTTAAGATAGCGGTAAAGCTCAGGCTGAGAAAGGGTGAATTTATATTCGGGATAGTTGTCCATAAGCGCCTTAAGATTTGAAAAGCTGCGCTGTATCTTTTCGCGCGTCTGCTTTCTTGCCCACTTCCACTCAACGTCAATGTGGGTGTGACCTATACAATGAACCACAGGCTTACCCTCGGTCGAGCAGCACTTACTGTAAAACTCCCTTTCAAGATAACCGCGCGCGGCTTTTACGCTGTCAAAAAACGTATCACTGTACGGCGCGCGGAAATCAATTAGGTTACACGCCATTTCGAGATGTGTTTGTATCGTTACGTACTCCTGCGTGTTTTCATTCAGCACCGAAAGCGCATCGTAAGGCGTGAGAATATCGTAATAAAGACCGTACACGTCTGTATATTGCTCCGCAATATGAATATCCATAAAAACGGGCGCTGTTATATCGTGCAGATAGTAATATATCGCAAGGTCGTAGTCGGTATCAGGCTCAAGATACACTTCAGTATGGTTAACGTCAAGTCCCTGCACCATTTTTCCGTTAAGATAGACCATTCCCTGCGGGTTTAACGTGTCAGAACCTGAAATGCCTGTAAGTGCGCGGAGCATGTAGCGAGCGCCCTCTTTTGCAGGCGGTGTTAAAAACTTACCGCGTATCCAGTAGTGCTTATGTGCGCCGTGCATGACACCGAACCTGCCCCAGTTACCGTCAGGCGGAGTGTTGCTTTTTTTATAGCCGCACTCCTGCATTTCAAGGTTTTGTATCTCAAAAAGCTTTTGATAGCAAAGCTTATCAAGTTTTTTTGAGGTCATGTTTATCTTTTCTTTAATATGCATTATTTTATCTCCTCAAAATCAGCGACGCCGTGCTTACAAAGCGGGCAGATAAAGTCTTCGGGAAGTGTGTCACCCTCATAGACGTAGCCGCATATCTTACATACGTAGCCCTTTTTACCGTCCGTCTCGGGCTTCGGCTTTACGTTGTCGTAGTAGTAGCTGTAGGTCATCGTCTCTTTATCAGACAGCACGCGTGCCTCGGTCACGTCACATATAAACATGCCGTGTGTGTCAAGGTCAACGTACTGCGTGACCTTGAGTGACATGAACGAATTGATATACCGCGGCAGGAACACAAGTCCGTTATCCGAGCGAAGCGGTGTGCAATCTTTAAATTTATCCACGTTTCTTCCGCTGACAAAGCCGAACGCCTCGAAAACGCTGAAGGGCGCATCGACTGTCAGACAGTTGATATTCATAACTCCCGTCTGCTTTATGACGTGGTGCGAATAGTTTTCCTTATTGATGGTAACTGCAACTCTGTTAGGCGTGTTTGTAACCTGCGTTACCGTGTTTACGATAAGTCCGTTGTCCTTTTTACCGTCGTTTGAGGTCACGACGTAAAGACCGTAGCCTATCTTGAAAAGTGCGGAAAGGTCGTTTTTATCCGCCGTCGAATCCTGCTGTGCAAGATAGTCCATGCAAAGCTCGTCAGCAAGCGCTTTAAGCTGATTTGCGCTCTCCTCAGAAAGTGCCGACCAGATGGTCACGTTATTTTCGGCAAAGGTTAATTTTTTGCTCTTTTCAAGCATTGAAGCCATGACCTTTTTTGCCATCGGCGCCCAGCTTCCGTTTTCTACAAACGCAACGGTGCGGTTTGAATAATTACGCTCTGTAAGGTGGTTTATAAACTCACGCATAAACGGGAATATTTCCGCATTATAGGTGGTGGTTGCAAGCACAAGCTTGGAATAGCGGAAGGCATCCTCCACCGCCTCAGCCATATCACAGCGTGCAAGATCGTTTACCACGACCTTGGGACAGCCGTTAGCCTTGAGCATTTCCGCAAGCTTGTTTACCGCCTTTCTTGTGTTGCCGTAAACAGAGGTATACGCTATCACTATACCCTCGTCCTCAGGCTGATACGACGACCACGTATTATAGAGATTTATATAGTAACCGAGATTTTCCTTAAGCACAGGTCCGTGAAGCGGGCAGATAATATCAATTTCAAGTCCCGCCGCTTTTTTAAGAAGCGCCTGCACCTGCGCGCCGTATTTACCTACGATACCGATGTAATAGCGTCTTGCCTCGCACGCCCAGTCCTCGTCCGCATCAAGCGCGCCGAATTTGCCGAAGCCGTCGGCAGAAAAAAGCACCTTATCCTTTGAATCGTAGGTCACGATGACCTCCGGCCAATGCACCATCGGCGCCGTAACAAAAGTAAGCGTATGCTCGCCGAGTGAAAGGGTATCCCCCTCACCTACCACGATCCTGTTATCCTCAAAATCGGTACCGAAAAAGTTTTTCATCATATCAAACGCTTTTTTTGATGAAACAACGGTGGCATTCGGGTATGCTTTCATGAAATTCATGATATTTGCAGAGTGGTCAGGCTCCATATGCTGAATTATAAGATAATCGGGCGCCTTATCACCGAGCGCCGCCTGAATATTATCAAGCCACTCATGTGTAAAGTTCTGGTCGACCGTATCCATGATGGCAATTTTTTTGTCAATAATTGCGTAGGAATTATACGCCATACCGTTCGGCACTACGTACTGACCCTCGAAAAGATCAATTTTTTTATCGTTTACACCGATATATTTTATATCTCTTGTTATCATAAAACTATCTCCTTAATAAATCTATCAGTTTAAAATTATCGGCAAATTCAAAATCTATTATACCGATCACAAAGAGCGCGGTGATCACTGCGGGAATGACGTAGGTCATATATCCGCGCATCCATTTTTTGACCTTAAATCCTGCGCCTTCGTTTGCCTCTTTCATAAAGCTGTCAAAGCCCCAGCCGTAACGGCTGACACAGAAAAGCACGTAACAGAGCGAGCCGAGAGGAAGCATGCAGTTTGACACGATAAAATCCTCAAGATCAAGCACGCTTGAGCCTGACGCGAAGGGAACAAAGCCACTCCACAGATTAAAGCCGAGAGCACAGGGCACCGACAGCGCAAGTATCGCAATACCGCAGATAAGACAGCACTTTTTACGGCCAAAGCCCGTAAGCTCACAGACGCATGCAAGAATGTTTTCAAACACCGCAATTATCGTAGACATTGCCGCGAAAAACATAAACAGGAAAAACAGACTTCCCCACCATCTGCCGCCGCGCATATTGTTGAACACCTTTGCCATCGCAACAAAAAGAAGTGACGGCCCGCTTGCCGTTTCAACGTCGTAGGTAAAGCAGGCGGGGAATATGATAAGGCCTGCAAACACCGCAACGAAGGTGTCAAGAATCAGAATATTGAACGACTCGCCCATGAGCGAGCGTTTTTTGTCGATATAACTGCCGAATATCGCCATTGAGCCGATACCGAGGCTGAGCGTGAAAAACGCCTGATTCATCGCGGCAACTATTGTCGATCCGCTCACCTTGGAAAAGTCAGGCTTTAAATAAAACTCAAGCCCCTCTTTTGCACCCGAAAGCGTAAGGCTGTTGACTGCAAGCACGATGATGAGCAAAAGAAGCGCTATCATCATATATTTGGTCACACGCTCGACACCCTTTTGCAGACCGAAGGACAGTATTACAAAGCCGAGTATTACGACAATCGCCATAAAGCCGACGTTTATTACGGGATTTTCAAGCATAGAGCCGAAAAGCGATGCCGACTGCTCATTTGTGATGCCTGTCATATCTCCCTTTAAAAAGCTGATAAAATAGAACAATATCCAGCCTGTAACCACGGTATAGAACATTACAAGAATAACGTTTGCCGCAAGCGCGCCGTAGCCGTGATAATGCCATTTCTGTCCTTTTTTCTCAAGCGCCTGATAAAGTCCCACGGGGCTTTTTCGCGCCGCACGGCCGAGCGAAAACTCCATAGTCATGACAGGGAGACCCAGAAGGATAAGAAACACAAGGTAAAACAGCACAAAGATACCGCCGCCGTTTGCTCCCGCCATCCACGGAAATTTCCACACGTTTCCCACACCTATTGCGCAGCCCGCACTCAGCAAAATAAAGCCGAGACGGCTGCCAAGACGCTCTCTTTCCATTAACTTTTCTCCTTAGTATATAAACTCCATTTGATGATATCAAAAAAGCGTGTTTTTGTCAATTATCTTTATTGACAAAAGAGATAGTGAGTGATACAATTTTGTCAATGAAACCAATGGAGGTATTAGTCATGGCAAAGACGGTTGGCGTCGCTGTTATAGGTTACGGCGGCATGGGTAAATGGCATACAAAGCGTATATCCGAGGTGAATGAGGTTACACTCACGGGCATATATGATATAAAGCAGTCGCAGATCGAGCTTGCAAAGGAAAACGGTATCAAGGCTTACGGCTCGCTTGATGAGGTGCTTTGTGACAGCGAGGTCAAGGTATGCACCATCGCTATCCCCAACGACGTACATAAGGAAGTAGCAATAAAGTGCATGGCGGCAGGCAAAAACGTTGTCTGTGAAAAGCCCGTTACACTTTCAAGCGCTGATCTTGAGGAGATGATCGCGGCGGCAAACAAGTACGGCGTACTTTTCACGGTACATCAGAACAGACGCTGGGATGAGGATTATCTCGTTGCAAAAAAGATAGTACAGGACGGAAAGCTGGGCAGAGTGTTCCGTATCTCGTCGCGCGTACACGGCTCACGCGGAATCCCCGGTGACTGGAGAAATACAAAGGCGCAGGGCGGCGGCATGGTGCTTGACTGGGGTGTTCACCTTCTTGATCAGATGAACATGATGATGGGTGAAATGCCCGTATGCGTTTACGCAACCCTTTCAAACGTTACAAACGAGGAGGTTGACGACGGCTTTACCTCTTTATTCAAGTATAAAAACGGGACCGAGTTTATCGTTGAGGTGGGTACTTCAAACTTTATCAAGCTTCCCAGATGGTATATCGAGGGTCTTAACGGTACCGCGCAGATAGACACCTTCAAGGTGGAAGAGGGCGGTAAGATAGTTATCGCAACGGCTGATGAGGATCACGATGCAGTGCCGATAATCACGGCGGCAGGTCTTACAAAGACGATGGCACCGCGCTCACCTGAAACTATAAGCGAGTCTCCGCTTCCCCGCGTTGAAACTGATATCCACGATTATTACAAAAATATCGCGGCTGTCGTAAACGGTGAGGCTTCACAGATCGTAACACACGATCAGCAAAGACAGGTCATGCGCCTTATGGAAGCAATATTTGAATCAGCAGAAAACAACAAAGTAGTATATTTTTAAAAAGAGGGATAATTTATCCCTCTTTATTTATAATGAGTGTAGTTTGTCGGAACGCTTAAAAGCGCTTCAACAAGCCACTTTTCAAGTGGCATACGAAAAATTAAATGTATTATTTAATTTTGCACAACACTCATTGCAATGGGTATTGACAAATTTCCAAAGGAAATTTATTGCAAAATCAAAGATTTTGCGTCGAAACAGTTTTGTTTCGACTAACCATTATAGGAGAACGTTATGGAACGAATTAACAAGGCTATCGAAAAGCACACACAACTCATTCTTGACGCGCAGGACTATATATGGAAAAATGCGGAGACGGGCTACCGTGAGGTAAAGACCACCGCATACATGGGTAAGATTTTTGAAGATCTCGGTTATGACGTAAAGTATGCCGACGGTATCACAGGCTTTTACACAACGCTTGATACGGGAAAAGAGGGACCGACCGTACTTATCCTCGGTGAGCTTGATTCACTTATATGCCGCGACCATCCCGATGCTGTCGAGGGTACGGGCGCCGTACATTGCTGCGGTCACAGCGCGCAGTGCGCGGCACTCCTCGGTATCGCCGCATGTCTCAAAGAAGAGGGCGCGACAGACGGTCTTTGCGGTAAAATAATGCTGTGCGCAGTTCCTGCCGAGGAGCTTATTGAGATCGAATACAGAGACGAGCTTATGGCAAAGGGTAAAATCAAATACTACGGCGGTAAGCCTGAATTTATGCACCGCGGTTATTTTGACGGCGTTGATATCGCGTTTATGGTACACACCACAAGCGGTGATGCGTTTGATATCCGTCGCGGCTCTATCGGCTGTATTGCAAAGCGCATCGTATACAAGGGCAAGTCGGCGCATGCGGGCGGAAGTCCGTGGAACGGTGTCAACGCGCTCTATGCCGCAACAAACGGTCTGAATGCCGTAAACGCGCTTCGTGAGACCTTTAAGGAGAGCGACTGCATTCGTTTCCATCCCATTATCACGACGGGCGGAAACGCAGTTAACGCAATTCCCGACACGGTCGTTATTGAAAGCTACGTAAGAGGTAAGACCTTTGATGCAATAACCAACGCAAACAAGCGCGTTAACCGTGCGCTTACGGGCGCTGCGCTCTCAATCGGCGGGAACGTGGATATTACCGACAAGGCAGGCTACGCGCCCCACACCAACAGCACCGAGATGATGGAGCTTGCGCGCGATGCGGCGGATGCTATCGGCGTGCCGTACAGATACAGCGAGTTTGTCGGTACGGGCTGTACCGACATGGGCGATCTGTCGGTCGTTATGCCTGTAGTTCACCCCTACGCGTGCGGTGCGGTGGGCACCTCGCACGGCGCGGATTATTACATTGCCGATCCTATGAAAGCGTGCGTGGGCTCTGCAAAATGGCAGCTCGTAATGTTAAAGCTTTTACTTGAAAACGGCGGCGAAAGGGCAAAGACGGTAATTGATAATTTCGACCCGCCCTTTAAGTCGATAAAGGAGTATCTTGCATACATGGATTCGCTTGAGAGCACAGGTGACAGAATCACCTATACCGACGAGGGCGCTACGGTCAGACTGTAGTTTAACGGGCTGACGAAATTGATATGTATTGCAGGGGACGGTAAAACAGGATTATTTTCCAAAAAGTGAAACTTTTTCGGCGTAACATGTGTTATATATACGAAAGGGGGCTTTGCCTTATGAAAAAGAAGATAATTCCAATCATTTGTATATTGCTTGTTTTGTCAGTTATACTTTCCTCATGCAAAAAGGCGGGAGACGGCTTTGGCGCAGTTGCGCTTGCGGACAGCGAAGCTTTTACGCACGGTACAACCGTTGTCGGCGTACCTGAAGAGCTGAGGCCATTCTACGATAAAACGACAGAGTACATGTTAAAGACCGATGATGAGAACGTTGTCTTCAGTCCTGTCGGCGCCTATACCGTTCTTTCCATGCTGGGCGAATGCTCACAGGACAAGGCAAAAAGCGAGATACTTGACGCTTTTTCGGGAATAGATGAGCAAAAGTCACGCACTCTTACAAGAGATATTATTTGCTCTGTACAAAACGGCGCGCAGTCACTGTGGCTTCCCGACAATTACAGATACAACGAGCAAAAGCTTAAAAACCTTAACGAATATTATATGACCTCGGTATATGAGGGTGCGTATGACAGCCCTGAAGCGCTTGATGCCATGAAGGAGTGGATGAAAGCAAACAGCTTTGACACGCTCGATGAAATGATAGACGGGTTTGAGCTCACCGAGAACTCCGAAATGCTTGTGCTTAACGCCATCAGCTTTAAAGAAGCCTGGATGACACCTTTTAACAAGGCTAAGACCGCGCCTGCGCCCTTTTATTCAAAGAAGGGTGTTGAGACCTGCGAGTTTATGAGTATGGACGGCGAGCTTGAGTATAAGATAACAAAAGACTTTTCCTGCCTCTCTCTTCCGCTCAAAAACGGCGGACGAATGACCTTTATGCTACCTGCTGAGGATAAGACGTTATCCGAGGTCATGGCGGACGAGTATGCGCGCACGGCGCTTCGCTACATGCCGTTTTGCAATGACAGGAGCGAGGGAACCGTATTTATTCCGAAATTTGATATAACGCAGAAAAACGACCTTGTCGGCATGGCAAAGTCGCTCGGTATTGAAGAGATTTTTAACCCCGACGATCACGCGTTTACAGATTTGTCAAAGGATTTTAATGGTAACTTTATCAAAACGTTTTTCCAGATGGTAAACGTCAGCATTGACGAAAACGGAGTGGAAGCCTCCGCCATCACGGGTGCAGAGGGTAGTTATAAAGGAGAGGTCGATAAAAAGGTGTTCCGCTTTGACCGACCCTTTGCCTATTCCATATTCAACGAAAAAGGTATGCCTGTATTTATGGGAACAGTTTGTACCTTTAACTAAACAAAAACACCCGCAAGGGACAGATTATAATATGAAGTGCAAAGCAAAAAAGACAGAGATTTTTTCTCTGTCTTTTTTTATTTACAGGTTTACAAAAGTATGGGTGTCGCTTGATTTATAGGCGGATTCGATTATCTTTTGTACGAAAAGTCCGTCCTCGCCCGTTATTTCGGGATCGGTATCGTTTATTATCGCGTTACCGAAGGAAGTGATCTCCTTCTCGTACATATTGCCGGGTGTCACCTCGACTGAAAGCTTATCATCGCTATCGCGGTTTTGCTTTGCATCGTATCCTGCGCCCGAGTCGGACATGGTAAGCTCGATCTTACCGCTTCCCACCTGACTTATCGTACCCTCGGCAAGTATGCTTCCGCCCGTACCGTAAAACTCAATACGGCATTTTGCGGCATTGTCGGGGATATTGAAGTTGGAATCAACAAACGCGGTCGCGCCGTTTTCCATCTTAACAAGCATCGCGCCCGAATCCTCTGACGAGTAATTAAAGGTTATAGTATCGCAAAAGCCCGCAACGGTTTTTGCCCTGAGCCCCGTAATATACTGCAAAAGGTCGATACAGTGAATACCCATATCCATGAGCGCACCGCCGCCCGACGTCTCTTTATTCTGCCGCCAGTTACCCTCAATATCGGGATACCAGCAGGTAAGCTGAGCGCGCATTGACACGATATCACCTATCGCGCCGTCTTTGATAAGCTCGCGCATTTTTTGGTGGTATGCCGAAAAGCGCATCATAAGACCGACGCCAAGCTTTACACCGCCCTCACGGCAGATCTTTATAATCTCTTCCGATTCTTTTACCGTAAGTCCCATCGGCTTTTCGAGAAGTATATGCTTTTTCGCGTTTACCGCGGCAATCACCTGTTCCTTATGGCAAAAGACGGGTGTTGCGATATAGACCGCCTCGATATCCTGCGACAAAAGCTCATCGACTGTATAGCAGGGCTTTGCATTAAACTCACCCGCCACCTCGTCGCAAAACTGCTTATTCGTATCCATAACGGCAACAAGCTGACAGTTATCCGACAGCATCATACCGGGGATGGTGCGGCGGCGCGCAATACCGCCGCAACCGATGACGCCCCATTTAATTTTTTTTGACATAGGTTGAAAAGTTAAATCCGCATCCTGTTTTTAAAAGGCGGATTATTTCTCCTTATTATATTTATTATGAATAAATCTCAATCCGCCTCTTATCTGCCCTCTTGCATTTCTTTTACTGATTCGAGAACTGCATCTGCCATGTACTCAACCTGCTCATCGGAAAGTCCGTAAAGCGGAAGGTGTGTAAATCTCTTATAAAATACCTCTTCACAGTTGGGGCAGGTCTTTGCGATCTCGTCAGCGTTGTAGCCCATATCCTCAACAATCTTAAAGCGGTAGAGAGGACCGAAGTGCGCGATCTGTGTAACGCCCTTTTCCTCAAGCTTTTTCTTGAGTATCTGCACGTCACCGCCCGCCTTTTTAGGATCTATCTGGAGAAGATAGAGGTGGAAGGTGGGTTTGATATCGTCGTTACCGAGGTCCTGCGGAATGATAGCGTCGTTTTCCTTGAATCTGTTTGTAAGATAGGTTGCGGTCTTTTTTCTCGCCTCGATAATTTCCTCGTTACGCGATATCTGAAGCGAAAGACCGAGACCCTGAATTTCTGTAGAAGAAGCGTTGCCGGGGACAAAAGGACCGTATTTACCCTGAATGGGAGTGATGTTATAAAGCCAATCCTTTATAGGACATGAGAAATCAAGACCGAGGAAGCGCGCACGTTTGAGTTCACTTTCAAAGCCCTCGACGTTGGTAGTAACTATACCGCCCTCACCGAAAGAGGTGATATTTTTAACCTCATGCATTGAGAATGCCGCAAAATCACCGATAGTACCGAGCTTTTTGCCCTTGTACATCGCACCGAAAGCGTGTGCCGCGTCCTCAAGCACGATGATATCATGCTCACGCGCAAGCTTCATGATGGGGTCCATATCAACAGGATAGCCGCCGATATGTACAGGCACTATCATTTTTGTTTTATCTGTGATCTTTCTTGCAACGTCTGCGGGGTCCATATTAATTGTTCTCGGATCAACGTCTGCAAAAACAAGCTTTGCACCGACAGCGAGCGGATATGCCATTGTTGCAACGAAGGTGATGGCGGGCACGATAACCTCGTCACCCTCTTTAAGATTTGCGTACTTATACGCGATCTCAAAGCCTGCGGTTGCGTTTGTAACAAAGGTGGACGAGCTTGTACCAAGGTACTCGTTACAAGCAGCCTCAGCCGCCTCAACCTTTGTACCGAGCGAAAGTTTACCGGGGGGAGTTGATATTTTTTCAAGCTTTTTCACCTGCTGCCATACAGCCTCAAGCGCATCGTCATACTCCTTGCCCTCGCCCTGCATAAGAAAGCGGATAACCTCCATAAGATCGTGAACGTTGTAGTTTTCACCTACTGCCGCCCACGGCACGCGGGTCTCACCCGTATTGTATCTGAAATCAGTTGCTTTACCCATAGTTATATCTCCTTTTAAATAATTTGTACGTGAAAATTGTCTGTTTTATATCCGTCAAAGGCGCCGTCCGCTTCGACCTTTACAACCTTAAGTCTGCCCTCGTTTTTAAAGGCGCGAAGACACTCGTACACGATATGGCTGCCCTGAACGAGCGTGCCCTCAACCAGCGGTCTTATCGAGTCGATGGTTTTTTGCACAGAAAGGTGAGTGCCCTGCGACAGCACCTCTTCAACCTTTTTATAGCATTTTGCCCACACGTCAGGGGTGACGGGCGCAACGCCGTCTATCTCAACGGGGTGTGCGCTCACTCTGTAGCCGCCGTGAAATATCTCGCAGGTTGCAGGCGCGGGCAGTGACTCGATAAACTCAAACTCAACGTCATCGGGGAATGCAAGCGCCGTCGTTGCGATATAGGTATCACCGTCCTTTGCAACACCTATCATCATGGGAAAGTTTACGCGGGTGACAAAAATGCTGTCGGGATGGTCCTGTTCGATTATAAGTCCTACTATCTCACCCGGATTATCACTTATCGCGCGGGACATTGCAAGGTCGGGTGACATGCCTTTATTTATATTGTACGCTATCTGCTGACAGACGATATCACTGCCGTGAATCGAAGTGCCGTCCGACAGATGCGGGTAGTTACCGACAGCGCCCTCACAGCGTGAGCGGTAGGTCACACCCTCTTTTTCAAGCGCCTGCGCGATATCGCAACGAAGTTTTTTATGCTTATCGTCAAGAAAATGCCCAAAGGTACCGTTTGCGATATAAGACACTCTGTTATCGTAAGAGGTGTAAGGCTGTCCCCACTCAATACCGCCGCCCGATTTGGAACGGCTGTGCAAAAAGCCGAGGTTTCCCGGAAAAGAGAGACAGTCAGTCTCTGAAAGCAGGTTTTTCATATCACCCAAAACCTTGACAGAGTGCATATTCTTTCCGTCGTGAGTGGTAATGCCCGTATAATAGCCGCCGCCAAACCCCTCCTGTCTTTTCATCATTTCTGAGAGAATGGGAGCGGCGGGACGTTTACCTATATAGCCTGCAATATTACACATTGTTATTTTTCTCCTTCAAGATAGTCAATCATCTGCCCGGCAGAACAGCCCGCGGCAGTTCTTGAAAATTCAAGTGAGTACATACCGCCGTAGCCGATATCGGAAAATGCTTTTATACATTCTCTGATATCCGCCTGACCCGCGCCCAGCGGCGCATCGGTCAGATAATTTGAAAGGCGGGTGCGGTAGCATTTTTGCTTTGTCGGGTTTTTGGTAAGGTAATAATCCTTTATGTGTGCGTGAAGAACACGCTTATCCATAGCGCGAATAAAATCGGCGCATCTTTCGTCAAAAAACATGATATTGCCCGTATCTGCCACAATGCCGATATTACCGCCTGACAGTTCACACAGTCTTTTACAGTTTTTAACGCCGTTGAACACAAAGCCCTGATCCTCGATAACGGTGGTGACACCGCGCGACCTTGCATAATCGGAAAGCTCAAGCGCGTAAGACTTACAAAAGTCAAACCTGCGCTCGCGCTCGCTGTCATCAATATCCCACACGGTATAGTCGATTGCGACTGTGTGGTGCAAAAGCGGTATTTCAAGCTCGGAGCAGATGTCGGTATACGCTTTTATCCTGCTACACGCAATATCAGGCTCTGTCAGTATATCGCCCGCCACCGAAAAGCAGGGCATCTTAAGACCGCGCTCTTTTGCAAGTGCGCCAAGTCTTTTTGCTTCATTCATGTCGGGCGTTTTAAGCTCGTCGCAAAAGTTCATAAGCTCAACACCGCCGACACCCAGACGCTCTGCTTCCATTATTGTTGTATACATTCTGTTATCACCTGCAACCACAGAGGAATACAGACAGATCTTATCTCTCGTTATTTTCATTTTACTTCAAACTCTCCAAGTGTCGTTGACACTACGTAGTCATCCTTGAACGAGCGAAGGCGCGCCATATGCGGTGTTTCAATATGCGCCTGCTGATGCGCTTTACTCTCCCACGCCTCGATAAGCAAAAGCTCATTCGGGTCTTTTTCGGAGAAGTAGTAGTCGTAACGGATGCAACCGTCCTCGGCAAGAACGTCTGCAAGTATGCCCTCGTTTTTTATAAGTTCAACGTACTTTTCACGTACGTTGTCTTTACATTTAAATATTACGTATATTGTGTACATTTTTGTTTCCTCTTTTTTTACATAAATGCTTTTGCGATAGTCTCGCGGAGGTTTATAAAGTATTCATCAGTCGTGGGATATTCCTTAAAGGTCATATCACCTACAAGCGCAAGCGCCTTTTCTCTTCCGAACTTTTCTTCGTAAAGCGAGAGTGCGCGCATGTCGTCAACCGCCTCGCGAAGTGCGTTAAGTCTTATTGACTCGTAGGCTGTGCCGTCAGGCGCGGGGTAAACGAGGAAGCAGTCGCCCGACGGTGTAAAGTAGCTTCCGTCTACGTTGGCGTAGGGATCAAGCTTGCTGTACGAATCGCATGAATTATAGAAGTTATAGCCCCAATGCAAAAAGCCTTCTATATTATATTTATACAGCTGTACGCCGAGGATTCTCGTTCGTCTTGTCGGCATTGACATTGAACGGTCGGTCGTTCCTTTACTTCCGCCGCCGCAATAATACGTCCACAGACCCTCGACACCTGCATCATAAAACTCTTCTGCGCGTGCGATATGCGGAACAGGCTTTTTAAGAACACCCATGGTATAAAACTCAAGATGTGAAAGCGCGTCGATAATGGGATAATCACCCACGTATTTTTCAATAAGCTGTTTACATTTTTTGTAATGCTCAAGCACCTTTGAAGACGGCTCGTCAGACACGTGGAAGAATATTTTGTCGTCAAGACCGCGCGCCTTGAACACGCCGATAACCGCAGGGATAAACTGTGACAAAAATGCCTCGTACTCATCACCGAGCGCATCCGTCTTCCAGCCGAAATACTTTTTATTTCTGCCGTTTACCTTAACTATTATCTTGGGTGCCGCCTTTGAGCCCCACTGCGTAAACATATGCGGCATTTCAAAGTATTTATATCCGCAATCAAGCGCAAGGTCTATCCAGCGGTTAAGCTTATCAAAATTAAATGCATATTTATTTTCACCCACAAGCTCAATATCGACAAGCTGGGTTGTAAGACGCTCACCGCCGACGTAGGTATCAAGTTCGGGCGTGAAAAGGGGTGTAAGTATCATGTTGATACCGTTTCTTGTGGCTGTACGCATAAAGTTTTCAATATACTTCCAATGCTTTTCGGAAAACGCCTTTGTATGATAGTAGTTTGCGATAGAGTCGGTATAAAACCACTCGGTATGTATAAGCTTCTGTTCGGGAAG
>JAZPZR010000293.1:0-6693 GCA_045544795.1 Eubacteriales bacterium | reverse complement strand
GTACGTGAAATTTGCGTTCTCAAGCTTGAAAATCCTGCAATATGCATTAAAAATTTTGAGATATTGCAAAATATGTTTTTAAAAAACGAATCAAGACTTAAAATCATGAGTGCATTTTATTCTTTGCTTGAATCAGTGTTTGAAGCATCGGAATTTAAACCGACTCTAATTAAATCAGCAGAAGGATTTATCGAAAAAAACATTTCAAACCATGATTTGACAAACCGTACAATTGCCGATCATCTGAACATCAGTGAAATCTATTTAAGAAAGCTATTTAACAAATATCACAAAACGACGCCAAAACAGTTTCTGCTCGAAAAACGCATGCAAAAGGCGATGTATCTTCTGACAAACACGCCTATGAACGTAACTTCAATTTCATTTGAGTGCGGCTTTTCGAGTGTATACCATTTCAGCAGAGCATTTAAACAGCGTACCGGCTATACACCAACGCAATATTATAAAAAAACGTATATTGATTATATAAATGATAACACCTATTATATATAAAAATGCCTGATTTATTAAATCAGGCATTTTCGTTAAAATATTGCTTTTTGTAATCTCTTGGAGGCATTCCGCATCGCCTTGAAAAAACCGCGGTAAAATTAGAGAGAGAGCCGAATCCCGATTCAAAACATGCTTCTGAAACCGAAAAGCCATTTGATAAAAGCACTTTTGCATAGTTCACACGTAAAGACGTCAGCCTTTCAATATAGGTTTCACCTGTAAACTTACGGAAAAGCTCGCTGAAATAGGTAGGATTGTAGCCCGATATTTCAGAAAGACGCCTGAGCGTCACCTTCTCTCTGAAATGAAGTTCTATATACGCTATCGCTTTTTTAACACCCGTAAGATTGTCATGACTGAAGGAAGAATTATACTGATTGAGCTCTTTTAACAAAAAACGGCTCAGCATATATTCAAGTAGCTGACCGATGCACGGTGATTCAGAATTACACTCATAACTCAACAGTTCAGCTAACTTAACAAGATGATCATAATCCGCACCGTTAAAGCGGTGTATTTTTGTAAAATCATAGGTGTATAAAAACGTGCGTATGCTTTCGGATAGCCAAACATCATCAAATGAAATATTGATTATTTCTATCGGTGACGATGCCTTGATCTGATGAAAATCAAGCGGTGTCAGCAAAAATGTATCACCCTTACCGATAAAATACGACGTACCGTTAAAGATATAGTTTCCCTCACCCGAAACAATTATTTCAATTTCAAAATAATTATGCCAATGCTGCGAATAGTCAAGCGAAACGTGTCGCTCAACCGCAATATGATGTTTTCCTATTTTTTCTTCTGACGTTAAACGCGGTAGTTTTTCATATTCCTTCATAACATTCACCAAGGAAATTATATACTGATTTTTCTATTTTTTCAACAAATTCCGAAAAAACAGTTCATAAATACTAATTTACTTGTTGAACATTATTTTACTGTTTTATATAATAGAACAATATATGGAGGTAGAAGACATTGAAAAGTATTCTATTAAATGGGAACTGGAAACTGCGCGGCAGGCGGCAGATGAGTCTCCATCAAGATGAATTGTTATTGGATGCCAAGGTGCCCGGCTGCATTCTGCTTGATCTATCAGAAAATCAACTTCTCCCAGACGATTTATTTATGGGAGAAAACATTCTTAAAGCAGAGAAATACGAGGAATACGAATGGTGGTATTCCCGCACCTTTATATCACCTGAAGAAAGAAAAAACGTATATCTTGTTTTTGAGGGTGTGGACTGCATCGCCGAGTATTATCTCAACGACTCGCTGCTTGGTACAAGCGAAAATATGATGATATCACACGAATTTGAGATCGGTGGTCATTTACGTGACGGTGAAAATACACTTACCGTTCATTTAAAATCGCCGGTCATTGCGGCGCACGAAGAAAACTACACGGTTGCAGCAATGATGACATGGGAAAATGCACCCGTTCAGACTGCAATACGAAGAGCGCCGCATACTTACGGTTGGGATATTATGCCAAGAGCGATAACGACAGGTTTATGGCGTGAAGTTAAAATTGAAATACGTGACAGAATACGTTTTTCACAGTTGTTTTTCAAAACGACCGAAAGTACATGCAAGCTTTTGTATGAGATCGACTGCGACTGGACTGATTTTAAAGATATTGAAATTGAGGCTGAGGGCTGCTGCAAAGACAGTAACTTTTACGTGCGCTCATCGGTTACTACAGGAAAAGCAGGTAGGATCACTCTGCCTATCAATAATCCTAAAACATGGTGGCCGTACGGTTACGGTGATGCGAATATTTATGACGCATGCATCCGTATATACAGCGGCGGCAAATTGGTACACGAGCAGACTGCATCCTTCGGACTGAGAACCGTAAAGCTTGATTTTACCGATGCCACAGACGGTACAAACGGTCAGTTTCGCTTTCTTATAAACAACACCGAAATCATGTGCAAGGGCTCCAACTGGGTACCGCTTGATGCTTTTCATTGCCGTGATGTCAAGCGGTATGACAGAGCATTTGAGTTAGTAAAAGACATCGGTTGTAACATTTTACGTTGTTGGGGCGGTAACGTCTATGAAGACAGCAAGTTCTATGACTTCTGTGACAGAAACGGTATAATGATATGGCAGGATTTTTCAATGGCATGCCGTATCTATCCCGACAATGAAAGATTTATAAATAATCTTAAACAAGAGGTAACGTGGGTCGTAAAAAAGTTCAGAAATCACCCCTCAATAATCTTATGGGCGGGAGATAATGAAATTGATCTTGTTATTTCAGCCTTTGCAAATCCGTCTATAAACCGTTTAACAAGAACAGTCATACCTAATATCATCTCTCAAAACGATATCGGCAGACCCTATCTTCCAAGTTCCCCTTATATTTCGGACAAGGTGTACAATAACCGTAAGTTTTCACCGTCAGAGGATCACGTATGGGGTCCGAGGGATTATTTCAAGAGCGATTTTTATTCACAAAACCACGCTCACTTTATCAGCGAGATAGGCTACCACGGTTGTCCCTGCCTTGAATCTATTAAAAAGTTTATTACACCCGAAAAGGTGTGGCCGTATCACAACAACAGTGAATGGATTCTCCATTCAAGCAACCAGAAAGGCAACGATTCACGTGTCATGCTTATGGAAAAGCAGGTGCGACAGCTTTTCGGCAACGTGCCGACCGACCCCGAAAATTATATTCTTGCATCACAGATATCGCAAGCAGAAGCAAAAAAGTATTTTATCGAGCGTATGCGTGTGGGACGTCCGCAAAAAACAGGCATTATTTGGTGGAATTTACTTGACGGATGGCCGCAGATGTCTGATGCTGTAGTTGATTACTATTTTACAAAAAAGCTTGCTTATGAGTACATTAAACGCTCTCAGGCTCCGTTTTGTATAATTGCAAGCGAAATATCAAACTGGAAAATAAAGATATTTGCCTGCAACGATACGTTAGAGAAAAAGGCGGGTCACTTTACGGTAAGCGATGCAAAGACAAAAGAAGTCCTCACCGAAGGAGATTTCACCGCAAACGAAAACGCTTCAACGTGCATCGGTAAGATTCCCATTTACTACTCACAGCATAAGATACTTTTAATTAAATGGGATGTAAACGGACAAATGGGTGTTAACCACTATCTTTGCGGCTATCCGCCGTTTAACCTTGAGTGGTATAAAGAATTTTTAAAGGAGTACGGACTTTGATATGTATATTTTAGGTTTTGATATAGGCGGTACAAAATGTGCCGTGATTACAGCGCTCTGGGACGGCAATAATATAAGTATATTAAAAAAAGAAAAACAAGCCACAGACCTTTCCTTGTCACCTTTTCAAATGATAGAAAAGCTTCTAAAAACAGCTGACCTGATTTTAGAAAAAAAGCCTGACGCTATCGGCATATCCTGCGGCGGTCCGCTAGATTCAAAAAACGGTGTTATCATGGGTCCGCCAAATTTACCGGGTTGGAATAACGTTGAAATTGTAAAACAGATCAAAGAGCATTTTAACGTAACGCCAAAGCTTCAGAATGACGCAAACGCATGTGCTGTTGCCGAATGGAAATTCGGCGCAGGTAAAGGGAAGCAAAACGTGATATTCCTGACCTTCGGCACAGGTCTTGGTGCAGGTCTAATACTTAACGGTAAGCTATACAGCGGTTCAAACGACAATGCAGGTGAGGTCGGACATATACGATTGGATACGTTTGGTCCTGTAGGATATGGAAAAGCAGGCTCGTTTGAAGGGTTTTGCAGCGGAGGCGGAATTGCGCAGCTCGGTTATATAAAAGCACTTGAAAAAGTGCAGTCAGGTGAATATCCGTTATACTTTAAAAAAGGGTATGCCCAATCGGACGTGAGCGCAAAATCCATTGCAGAAGCCGCATACGCGGGCGATAAAACAGCACTTGACGTTTATAGCACCTGCGGAGCATATCTTGGAAAAGGACTTTCTATACTGATTGACATTCTTAATCCCGAAATGATAATATTAGGAAGTATATTTGCAAGAAGTAATGATTTACTGATAAAAACTATGAACGAACAAATAAAAAATGAAGCACTGCAGATATCTTCGGACTGTTGTGAAATCGTCCCCGCGGCACTTGGCGAACAGATCGGCGACTATGCCGCAGTTGCAGTAGCATTGTTATGAGGTGAATTTTTATGTTTAACGAATTATTAAATCGCTACCCCGAGCTCAAAGAATGTGCAAACGATATCGAGCAAGCACTAAAAACAATGATAGACTGCTATAAGAACGGCGGAAAGATTTTACTTTGCGGTAACGGCGGCAGTTGTGCTGACTGCGACCATATCGTAGGCGAGCTGATGAAGGGATTTTTGAAAAAGCGTCCCCTTAACGAGCAGAAGAAAAACAAAATGTCCTCACTCTCCCCTACGCTTACAGACGAGATACTCGAAAAGCTTCAGACAGGTCTTCCCGCAATATCGCTTCCATCGCTTACGGCATTAAATACGGCGTTCTGTAATGACGTTGACCCCGACATGATTTACGCACAGTCTGTTTTGGGACTTGCAAAGCCGGGTGACGTATTTATAGGCATCACAACGTCAGGCAGTGCAAAAAACGTAAATTATGCGGCGGCAGTCGCAAAAGGTCTTGGTATGAAGGTTGTCGGTCTTACAGGTAAAACAGGAGGACTGCTTAATTCATGCGCCGATATTTGTATCAAAGTCCCGCAAACCGAAACTTTTAAAATACAGGAGCTGCATCTTCCTGTATATCACTATATTTGTGCCGCTATAGAGAAGGAATTCTTTGAATGCTGAAAGGATAAAAGCTAAATATGAAATCAATAACAAGTTTGTTTAAGACAGGCTATGGACCGTCAAGCTCGCATACAATGGGGCCTTCTTTTGCGGCGGCTGATTTTATTAAAAACTATTCTGATGCCGATCATATAAAAGTTATTCTTTACAGCTCCCTTGCCAAAACAGGTAAGGGACACGGAACAGACAGAGCCGTAGCCGAAACGCTTAAAAGCCACAGTTCAGAGATAGTTTTTGATACTGAAACGGAAGGACTTAAGCACCCGAATACTATTGATTTTATTGCTTATAAAAATAAAATCGAGATCGGCACAAGGCGGTATTATAGCATCGGCGGCGGTGAAATAAGAACAGATGATGACCGGACACTTTCCCCTGTCAGAATATATCCTCATAACAAATTTTCTGAAATATCTGCTTATTGCAAATCGAACAACATCAGACTTTCAGACTATGTTTTTGAACACGAAAACACTGATATAAAGCCGTTTTTATTGAGCGTGTGGAAAACCATGCAAAATTCGATCATGGAAGGATTAAGCAAAACAGGAATACTTCCCGGTGGCATTGAAGTTGAGCGTAAAGCCCAATTCCTTTACAGTCAAAAACATATTGACGAAAGCCCGCAAACGAAAGAAAACCGACTTGTATGTGCATATGCATTTGCAGTAAGTGAGCAAAACGCCGATTGCGGTATAATCGTCACCGCCCCTACCTGCGGTGCATGCGGTGTCGTTCCTGCGGTGCTTAAATATATGCAGGATAAAAACGCATTTTCAGACGACGATATAATCCGTGCGCTTGCCGTTGCAGGACTTATAGGAAATATCGTAAGCACTAACGCCTCAATAAGCGGTGCTGAATGCGGATGTCAGGCAGAAATAGGAACTGCATGCAGTATGGCATCAGCCGCACTTTGCGAGCTTTTTGAAATGGGAATTGATCAGATTGAATATGCTGCGGAAGTCGCAATGGAGCATCACCTTGGACTCACCTGCGACCCTGTTTGCGGTCTTGTTCAGATTCCCTGTATTGAGCGCAATGCAGTTGCCGCAATGCGTGCAATAAATGCACTCAGTCTTTCAAATTTTCTTTATGGAAGCAGAAAGGTATCATTTGACGTTGTTGTCGAAACAATGTATGAGACAGGTAAAGACCTTTCACATCTTTACCGTGAAACGTCAGAGGGTGGACTTGCAAAACTTTATTCTAACAATATATAAAAGAGACTTGACCGTAAGGTCAGGTCTCTGAGACTGTCAAAAAAGGCACAGACCGTGAAGAAAAGGAACACTCTGATTTGCCTCCACTTGTCAGGGGAGGTGGATTTTGCCGTGTGCGGCAAAATACGGAGGGGTAGTAGGGGAGGATATTATCCTCCCGCAACAGCAA
>JAZPZR010000292.1:0-9878 GCA_045544795.1 Eubacteriales bacterium | reverse complement strand
ACCCAGCTCCCTCTGACGAGGGAGCTGTCGCGAAGCGACTGAGGGAGAGAAAAACATAGGAATTACTGCTATTTTGGTCTCTCCCTCCGTCTTTTGCCTACGGCAAAATCCACCTCCCTCATCAGATGGAGGCGGGGTTAGCGCATCACATAAACATCCCGCAAAACCGCAATTTAAATAAAAATCGCGAAGTGAAAACCTCGCGATTTTACGTTTTTATCCTAAAATGTCTAAAACCTTATCGTGAAGGTTTGTGATAAACTCCGCATCCATGGGATATTCAGAGAATGTAAACGTACCGCCTGCCATTTCAAGCAACAGTGCCTTTGCCTCGTCTGCGCCTATCTTGACTGCAAGCGCCTTGAGTAGCATTCTGTCCTGAAGCGCATCGTAGAACACTACCGAGCGTATAGACTCGATAGCGCCGTCCTCATAGGGATATACCGAGAAGGGATCGCCTGCGGGCCACGAATTATCACCGTCTGCCGACTGGAAGGGATCCATCTTGTAGCGTGAGCGCTCGCTGTAGTAGAAGTTATAGCCCCACTGTAAAAATCCCACCATGTCGTAATAGAACATCTGTGCGCCGATAACTCTTGTACGCGCAGAAGACATCGCAAGAAATCTGTTTGACACGTCCTTATACTGTGAGCAACAGTAATAGCACCAACGCTCAGGCAGATCTCTTTCAAGGAACGGTTCAATATGGTTTGTACAGGGAATCGGGATCTGCACAAGACCGCTGTCGTAGAATTCCGCCTGTGAAAGCGCGTCAATCTTTTTGAAACCTGAAAGAAGCGGTGTGATAAACTCGTTGATCTTAACGAAGTTGTCGTAATCGGGCTTGCCCTCTTTCATTTTCGGTTCGTCGGAAATGTGGAAGTAGCAGGCATCTGCAATACCGAGATCCTTTATATGCGCGGTAAACTCAGGTAAAAACTGTGAAAGAAAGTCCTTGTATTCTTTACTTGTTGACTCAACGTGCCAACCAAACAGCATTTCGTCCTGTCCGTCAACGTTTACGATTATCTTGGGACAGAAGCATGCGCCCCACTGTGTAAACAGGTGCGAGATCTCAAAATACTTTATTCCGTGCTTGTGGCATATCTTTACCCATTTGTCAAAAAGTGTAAAGTCAAAGCTGTATTTATCACCCTGCTTTTCTACCTTTACAAGCTGCATCGTGGGACGCTCACCGCCGATATCGGTATCAAGCGGGGGAGTGAAGATGGGGGTAAGAAGCATGTTGATACCCGTTCTTGCGGCAGTCTTTATAAAGTTTTCTATGTAGGTCCAATGCTTTTTGCTCATCATCGGCACGCCGAAATAATCAGCAATACAGTCGCAGTGGAACCACTGTGTATAGATAAGGTCTGTAGGCGCAATTACCGTCTTTTTAACCTCAAGCCCGATTGAAATAATACCGGGTTCCTCGTCCTTTTCGTTGGTTATCTCAACTGAGATTGTGTGCTTGCCCGCTTTTATAGTCTTTGGCAGGTCGATTGTAAACCAGACACAGACTGTGTTGTCAATATCTGCAACGACACGGCTGTTTTCGTCGATAGGATAGAGCACGTCGGGGTAAAGTCCCGGCTCAAGCGACAGATAGTTTTTATCCGAATCTCTGTAAGAGGGCATACGTACGGGGGTGTAGCCCACCTTTGCCGCGTGTGTAAACTTTTTAAACTCGTCACATACCTTGAAATATGTGTACAGCTTGCGTGAATGTGTGTTCTTTAATGCGATCTGGAATGAAACGCGTTCACCCTTTGCCGCTTTGATCGAGGTGAGGGGAGTAAGCTCATAGAAGTTATCTGTAAGCATCACCTTTTTAAGTGATGACACAGCCTTTGCCTTTAAGTATTTCATAATGATCTCCTCTTATATATTAAAGAATTGTTTTGCGTTTTTTGCAGTGATATCAATTATCTCCTGCTCTGTCATACCGCGAAGCTCGGCAATTTTGCGTGCGGTGTACAGCGTGTAGTCAGGTCTGTTAAGCTTGCCCCGAAACGGTTCGGGCGCAAGATAGGGACAGTCTGTTTCGAGCATAAGTCTGTCAAGCGGCACAGCCTCGATAGACTCAACGGCACGGCGCGCGTTTTTAAAGGTGACGACACCGCCCATCGAGATGTAAAGTCCAAGCTTTACCACCTCTTTAAGCGTTTCTGCAGAGCCGGAATAACAATGCAGAACGCCCTTTTTGGGTGTATGCTCTCTCAGTATCTCCATCGTGTCCATCGCCGCATCACGCGTGTGAATGGCAACGGGAAGCCCTATCTCGTTTGCATAATCTATCTGTTTTATAAACCAATACTTTTGTATATCGCGCGGTACCTTGTCCCAATAATAGTCAAGACCGATTTCTCCAACCGCTTTTACCTTGGGGTGCGTCATAAGTTTTTTCATCTTTTCCCACATTTCGTCTGTTATCTCACCGACGTCGCAGGGATGAAAGCCGACAGCCGCGTATACAAAATCGTATTTATCCGCAATTTCGAGCGTGCGCTCGGAGGTGGCTATCTCGCAACCGACACAGATAACGTTTTCCATGCCGTTTTGTCTGAGCTCTCCCATGAGCGCGTCCATGTTTTCCACGTATTCAGGCTCGTATAAATGCGCGTGTGTATCAATAAGGCCCATTATCTTATCTTTGCTCCTGCAGGAATTGAATCGTCAAGGAAGGCAACCTTTACGCCGTCCTCGGTATCTGCGGCAAGGAGCATGCCCTCGCTGATTTCACCGCGAAGCTTTGCGGGCTGGAGGTTGTCTACAAGAATAACCGTCTTGCCGATAAGGTCCTTTGGCTTATAATACTGAGCGATGCCCGAAAGCACCTGCTTTTCCTCAAAGCCGTTGTCTACCTTGAGCACAAGGAGCTTGTCACTCTTTTTAAGCGGCTCACACTCAAGCACCTTTGCCGCGCGGAGTGAAACCTTTGCAAAATCATCAATGTTTATGATCGGCTCCTCAGGCTTTTTGGGTCGGGGCGGATTTTTCTTTGCATTTTCTTCCGCGATCTCGGCAAGCTTTTTCTCTGCGTCGATTCTTGCAAAAAGAATTTCGTTCTCGCCGAGCTCATGCCCGTTTTCAATTGCGCCGAAGGTCGCAAGCGACTCAAGACCGAGGTTGTCAAGCTTCATCTGCTTGTGGATAGCCGCCGCCGTGTCGGGCATAAACGGCTCAAGCATTACAGCGGCAAAACGGATAGCCTCACAGAGATTGTACATAACCTCCTTAAGTCTTTCCTTGTCACCGCCCTCACGGCCGAGTACCCACGGCTCTGTCTCGTCAATATATTTATTTGCACGCTTGAGAAGCGCGAATACGTCGTCAATTGCGTCGGCAATGTGCATAGAATCCATATGCTTTGCAACGCTCACGGGTGCCTGGAGTGCAAGGTCGATAAGCTCTTTATCAAGCTCTTCTGCGCGTCCGTGCTCAACGATACCGCCGAAGTATTTACGGCTCATTGAAATGGTACGGTTAACGAGATTACCGAGAATATTTGCAAGCTCTGAATTGATGCGCTCAATAATAAGCTCGTATGACAGCACACCGTCGTTTGCAAAGGGGATCTCATGGAGTACAAAGTATCTCACCGCATCAACACCGAAAAGACGTACAAGGTCGTCGGCGTAGATGACGTTGCCCTTTGACTTACTCATTTTACCGTCAGCCATGATAAGCCACGGATGACCGAATACCTGCTTTGGAAGCGGCTCACCGAGTGCCATAAGAAGAATAGGCCAATAGATCGTGTGGAAACGCACGATATCCTTACCGATAAGGTGCATGTCGCACGGCCAGAACTTTTTGTACTCTTCTGTGTGGTTGCCGTCGGGGTCGTAGCCGATGTTTGTGATATAGTTTGAAAGCGCGTCTATCCATACGTAAACTACGTGCTTTTCGTCAAACGTTACGGGAATGCCCCAATTGAACGAGGTACGTGTTACGCACAGGTCAGAAAGACCCGGCTTTATAAAGTTGTTTATCATCTCGTTTTTACGTGCGGGGGGCCATATGAATTCGGGATGCGACTCGATATGCTCCTCAAGACGCTTTGCATACTTTGAAAGCTTGAAAAAGTATGCCTCTTCCTTTGCCTTGTGAACCTCGCGTCCGCAGTCGGGACATTTGCCGTCTGTTACCTGGCTTTCTGTAAAGAAAGATTCACAGGGTGTGCAGTAAAGACCCTCGTAAGAGCCCTTGTAGATGTCGCCCTGATCATAAAGCTTTTTAAATATCTTCTGTATTTTCTCTTCGTGCGCCTTGTCTGTTGTACGCACAAAGCGGTCGTAGGTGGTGTTCATGATATCCCAGATATCCTTTACCTGACCTGCAACGTTGTCAACGTACTGCTGAGGTGTTACACCTGCCGCCTCTGCCTTTTGCTGTATTTTTTCACCGTGCTCGTCGGTACCCGTCTGGAAATATACGTCGTAACCCTGCATTCGCTTAAAGCGGGCAACACTGTCCGCCAAAACGATCTCGTAGGTATTACCGATATGCGGTTTACCCGATGTGTAAGCAATTGCTGTTGAAATGTAATATTTCTTACTCATTAAGCACTTTCCTCTCTTTATATTTACTTATCTTTAAATTATATTATAATGTAATAAATAAATCAAGTCCTTTACTTTTTCTTTTAGTGTTTATATAATATAATTTGGACGGAGGTGGTTTCGTTGATATGCAAAATAACGATCAAAGACGGTGAGTATTTTTGGGGCGGTCCCACCTGTCGCGGCGCGACTATGCCGATCACCGCAGGCTGTGATTATGACAGGGATTTCAGGCGCGCAGCACCAAATCAATTTACGTCGCTTCTGCTCTCATCAAAGGGAAGATACGTATGGGCGGACGGCACGTTTCATATGTGGGTAGAGGGTGACCTGCTTTTTCTTGAAGGCGACGGGTTTGAGGTCGTCGAGGCGGGCAAAACCCTGCGCGATGCGTATGTCGGCGCTATGAAGGCTCATTTTCCGTTTGAAAATAAAACGCTTCCGCGCGAATTTTTTAAGACCGCACAGTATAATACCTGGATGGAGTTTCCGTACAATCCCACGCAGGCGGGGATCTTAGGGTATGCCCACGATATAATTGACAACGGCTTTGAACCGGGCATTTTCATGATTGACGAGGGCTGGCAGAGCTATTACGGAAGATGGCGCTTTGATGCCGAGCGTTTTCCTGATCCCAAAGGGATGGTGGATGCTTTGCATAGGTTGGGCTTTATCGTTATGCTATGGGTGACACCGTTTGTCACACCCGACGGTGAGCATTTTGCCAAAAGCACTATGAAAGAGTTCAACGACTACAGTAAATGCCAGTACGTCCGTACAAAAACGGGTGACGTTGCGCTCTTTAAGTGGTGGAACGGCTTTTCCGCGGCACTCGATTTTACGAAAGAGTGGGACTGCGAATTTTTAGACAGTAAGCTTCAGTTTCTTATGGATGAATACGGGGTTGACGGCTTTAAGTTTGACGGCGGCAGTTATCATCTGTACCACCCCGAAAATATTGTAAACGGTCAGGCGCCCGACGGTTACGATGCGATAGAATTAAACCGCGCGTGGAACGAGTTCGGAACAAGGTACAGGTTCCACGAATTCAAGGATACCTTTAACGGCGGCGGAAAGGCTGTTATCCAGCGCCTCAGCGACCGCGCACATTCCTGGACAAACGGCGGTATCGATGCGCTTATACCGAGTACGCTTTTACAGGGGCTTATGGGTTATCCCTACGTCTGTCCCGACATGATAGGCGGCGGAAGCTGGATATACAACTTCGGTGACGCGGAAGTAGACGGTGAGCTGTTCGTGCGAATGGCGCAGATATCGGCACTTTTACCGATGATGCAGTTTTCGTGGGCGCCCTGGCGCGTGCTTTCCGACAGTCATCTTGACGCGGTAAAATCAGCCGCAAGGTTGCATTCAGAAATGGCAGATGAAATAATAGCTTACGTTGACAGGGCGCGGCGGGACGGTGAGCCGATAATCCGATCGCTTGAGTACAATTTTCCCGAGGGCGGCTACGCCACTGTTAACGATCAGTTTATGCTCGGTACAGATATTCTTGTCTGTCCCGTCACAACAAAAGAAACCTATCGGCGCGACGTGGTATTTCCCGTTGGCGTGTGGCAGGATACCGACGGCAATAATTATGAGGGACCTGCTACCGTATGTCTGGATTCCCCTGTCGAAAAGCTTTTATGGTTCAGAAAAATTAAATAATATGAGGTGAAATAAAATGGATACGATCAAAATTGACAAGAAAAACACAAAGACGGTCGCGCACCGCGGTCTGTCGGGTCTTGAGCTTATGAATACCTGCGCGGCGTTCGTGGCGGCAGGTAACCGCGATTATTTCGGTATTGAAACTGACGTGCATCTTACCTCTGACGGTAAATACGTCGTTTATCACGATGGGCATACAGGTAATCTTGCAGGCGGTAAGATGGTGCTTGAGGAGACTGATTTTGAGACGCTACGCGGACTTCAGCTTCACGATAAGAACGGAAACAAGCGTATTGATATGAGGATTCCGTCGCTTGAGGAGTATATTGACATATGCGCAAAGTATGAAAAGCGCCCCGTGCTTGAGCTTAAAAACAGATTTCCCAAACGCGCAATAAAGAAAATGCTCAAGGTGATCGCAGAGCATATTGATATGAGCCAAATGGTGTTTATTTCGTTTGATTATCAGAATATGGTAAATTTGCGTCAGCTTTTGCCCGATGCTGAACTTCAGTTTTTGTGGTACGGCGGAAAAAGCGGTCCGATATCGGAAAAGCTTGTAAAAATGCTTAAGGACTATAACCTCGACCTCGATACACACGAGAAGGATCTTACCAAGGAAAATCTTGATATGCTCCATGAAAACGGCATCAAGGTAAAGGCGTGGACAGTAGACGACCCCGTACGCGCTCAACAGCTTTGCGACTGGGGCATCGACTTCATCACGACTAATATAATACAGTAAAACAAAAATCGCGAAAGATGATATTTCACATCAATCGCGATTTTTTATGGGTAAAGAAAATTATGGTTTGTAGGGGTGTTTATGTGATGTACTAGCCCCGCCTCCATCTGATGAGGGAGGTGGATTTTGCCGTAGGCAAAAGACGGAGGGAGAGACCAAAATAGCAGTAATTCCTATTTTTTTCTCTCCCTCAGTCGCTTCGCGACAGCTCCCTCGTCAGAGGGAGCCGACTCTTGTGGATGCGTATTTTGGCGGGCGAACATTGTTCGCCACTGCCCGACAAACTACAATTTATCGTATCATTTTATTGCTTCGTATTTTTGAGTATAGTATTCGGTGAGTGCGTTTTTAAGTTCATTTTTCGACTGATTTACCACTTTTTCGGGTGTTTTATATTTTTCAAGAAGATAGGAAACGTCATATGGGCTTATGCCGTAATCCTTTAAAACAAGCAGCTGCTGTGTAAACGTATCGACGTAGTATCCAAAGCCCAACTCACCTATACACTTCATCTCAAAAAGGTAAAGGCCCCAATTATCGTGAATCATTCCGATGCCCTCGGCACGCAGAGGGAAGCGATTAAACAGTCGTGACTTATCAACCGGGGTGAAGTTTGAATCGTAATACTCTGTCTGCGCAATATAATCATATTGTGTATAGCCCATAGCACGCAGCTCTTCAACGGTATAGCGTGAATATTCAACGCCACTATGGTAATGGTCGGGGGCGGTAAGTTCCTCCACCATATACGCATACTCCTCGCTATCAACAATCGGCACCGCATCGGTGGGCAAAACGAGTTTATCGTTTAAATTCGGTATTTCAATGCCCATAGACTGCGGTAAATATGCCGCATTAGGCAGCTCTTTCTTTGCATCGTACATAAAAGGCGTACTTGCAGGATCTATTTTCACCGTCATATCGGTATACAGCTTATTTTCACGTTTATATAAAATACACTTTTCAAAAATATAGCCAAAAATATATTCCCGTCCGTCTTTTATATAGCCGACTTCATAAACAAACTGACCGTAGCGTGCGGTATAAGTATTAACAAACGATACGGTAAAATCATCGTCATAGGCTGGTACCGCATCCTCAATCGGTATGCGTTTATCGTCTTCAAATTCATCAAGCGCCGTAATGCCAAGGTCTTTTATAACGCCCTTATAATATTCGGCGTCCTTCCCACTTGGTGTACTGCTATAGCCATAATAAAGCTCAATCGGAACGTCACGCTCCTGATTATCGGACACGATAAACTCACCGTCTTTATTTTCAATGAAAAGCGCACGCAGAGTGCCACCATAGGTCACTTCACTTTTCAGCAACGGTTTTATATTATTTTCGTCCTTATAGGCTATACTGTTTATCCCTACCGAACAACAGTATAAATCATCCGACACCTTATCGTAATTATAAATATAAAATTCAGCAAACTTTATATTATCGTCCGAAAAAACAGCCTTTCGCACCGCATTATATATCTTATCGTCATAATATTCCTTTTTAAGCTCACGGTCAACGGGTACGTTTGCGATATATTGTATCGGTCGATCGTGAATTTTCTTTGCTACGTATGAAATCATGTACTGCTCCTTACGGTATTCGTAGGTCACAACGTAGTTTTTATACTGACCGTCCTCCATATCGTAGCAAAGGGCACTTACAAATATCGGTATTTCAACTCCGTAGGTATATTTATTGTCAGTTTCTCTTGATGCGGGTGCAAAGTGCGCTCTGTCATCGGGCAGAACTGCAGTCGTGCCAAACATGGCAGCAGTTGCATCAAGTGCTTGCTGCGTACACCCGTCCGACTCGAACAAAACAGACTCCATAAGCAACAGTTCTACAAAGGACGGCGGATTTTCCGCATTAAAAAGAGGAAGTACAGAGTAATACTCAAGCCCGAACTGAAAAGGCGTAATAACGTCCCCAAGGTCAAGTTCCTGCGCAGTAGCGGAAAGCGCGCCCTCTGCAAGATATTTATCCACCCTGTCAGCACGTATGCCGTTACCTACAAGCACCCACAAGCCAAACACCACAAGCGCAACAACCGCAGCGCAAACCGTTGATATCACGGGCGCCACACTTTTTCTTTTTTGCGGAAGTGAATTCAGCTTTTTAATATAAGTCGGGTCTGGCTGTACATCAACGTCAGGCATATCAATCTGTTTAAACTTGTCAAAATTCACAGTAACTCCTCCTTATACAATTTTGATAACCGTTCTCTTGCGTGATACAGTCTGCTTTTTACGGTACCCTGCGAAATACCGAGGCTTCGGGATATTTCCTTTACCGACATGTCCTCGATATAATAAAGCACAGTTACGTCACGATACTTTTTTGGAAGTAATTTCAGCATTTCCAAAAGCTCAAATGTCAGCGGATCGGACGGGGCAGGACAATCCACCTCGTCAAGAGAAATACTACCCGCACTTTCGCACTTTCTGTAATAATTGGCAATAAGATGATTTGCAGTTCGTATCATCCACACCCGCAAAGCGGTAACGTCGGCAAAATTCGGCTTTTTCTCAAAAAGCAATACAAAAACGTCACCGACTATATCGCGCGACAATTCTTCGTCTAACGTTTTTGCAAGGCATACCCTGTAAACTGTACGTCCACATTCGTTTAAAATGCTGCCCGAAAACTTCATAGTATTTTCCCCCCCTTTCATTTTATTAATGTAATTACGAGAGCATTTGGTTCACTTTTTTTAAAAAAACATAAAACTCCCTTGGAGCATCCTATGATATGCACCCCAAAAGTTAGACACTTTTGGAGGTGCATATTTTTATGGCAAAAAAGGGACAAATTTATAGGAAGCACTCGTCAGAATTCAAATTGAGTGTTATAATGGACATGCGGGAACACCGATTAGGATTATTGGA
>JAZPZR010000291.1:0-10469 GCA_045544795.1 Eubacteriales bacterium | reverse complement strand
CAATTTTAAGGATTTGTAATTTGGATATTGACCGAAATTTTAGCGGTGTATGTGAATATATAGACTTGACTGTTAAAAATTCTCTCCCTCAGTCAGCTTCGCTGACAGCTCCCTCGTCAGAGGGAGCCGATTGCTAAATTTGTTCCCAATTTGACACAAGCATATAATACACTCGGGCGGTGATACTTTGGAGCATAGAGAATATAAAAAAATCAATAATGGTTCAGATACCGCTGTGTTGTTTATACACGGAATAGTGGGTACGCCAAACCATTTTAAAGAGTTTATTCCGCTTGTGCCCGATTCATATTCTGTATATAATATGCTTCTTGACGGTCACGGCAAGGGTGTGCGCGACTTTTCAAAAGCGTCTATGAAAAAGTGGGCTTTACAGGTTGAAAACGCGGTAAATGAACTTTCAAAAAATCACGGTAAGATATATATCGTTGCTCATTCAATGGGGTGCCTTCTTGCGATAGAGCAGGCGGTAAAAAATAAAAAGATATGTAAAATGTTTTTGCTTGCAGTACCACTTGCCCTCTTTTTAAAGACGAGACTTCCGATAAACTCGCTGAAGGTTTACTTTAACGCAATACGTCCTGACGATAACGAGGCGGTTGCGGCGAAGAGATGCTACGGTATGGCGGATGATAAAAACATTTTTCATTATATCGGTTGGGTACCGCGTTTTTTAGAGCTTTTTGCTAAAATTCGTAAAACGCGTCCGCTTGTAAAGGAGATTGTCTGTGACTGTAGCGTTTATTATTCGCGTAAGGACGAAATGGTCTCAAAACGCTCTTTGAAATATTTAAAAACCAACCCGCGCATTCGGATAAGTGAACTTAATAACTCAACTCATTATTACTACGATAAAAACGACTTCGATTATTTGCTCTCTGAGTTTAAAAGCATGGTTGAGATCATAAAATAATTGCTATGTCTTATCGGTGTGTGATATAATCATAAAAACGACAAGGAATGTCTTTTCGCTTGCGCTTGGTATTGTCGCGGTGACAACCTTTGCAAGACTGTTTCACAGGTCGGCTGATTTCAGAGGTAAAAAATGAAAGATATATTTGCAATAGGAAACACACATTTTGATCCCGTCTGGCTGTGGCGGTGGGATGAGGCGATGGCTTCCATCCACTCCACCTTTAAAAGCGCGCTTGAACGGATGAATGAGGACGCGGAGTTTATATACTCTTTTTCATGCCCGCCTGTTTTCGAGTGGATAAAAGAGACTGACCCCGATATGTTTTGTGAGATAAAAAAGCGTGTAAAAGAGGGCAGATGGGAGCTTGCAGAAGGCTGGTGGCTTCAGCCCGACTGTTTTTCTGCAACAGGCGAAAGCTACGCGCGTCAGAGCCTTTACGGACAGCGCTATCTTCATGAAAACTTCGGCCTGTTTGCCGATACGGTTTTCAACGTTGACTCCTTCGGTCATAATTCCGCCACACCGCAGATACTTGCGAAAAGCCATATTGCTTACTACTGTCTGTGCCGTCCTGAAAAACGGCATGTACAGCTTGCCTCTCCTTATTTTAATTGGCAAAGCAAGGACGGAAGCACAGTCAAAGCCTTCCGTGTCGGTGAGCTTTGCAAGATCTATAATAAAAATATGACTCAGGCTGTTGAAAATGCGGAGGAGCTTTTAAAAAATTCCGATTGTGATGAGCTTATGGTGTACGGTGTAACAAACCACGGCGGCGCACCGACTAAAAAGGCAATTGCAGATATCCACAGTCTTGATGCGCGAAAACCGTACAGTATAAAATGCGCCCGCGTGACAGACTATTTCTGTGCGCAGACAGAACCTTCCGTTACCGTAAAGGGTGAACTTTTAACAGGAGACTTTGGGCCATACACCAATAACCATGAGATAAAACGTCGTAACCGCCTTGCTGAATACGCTGTTCTCAATGCAGAAAAAGCGTCGCTTATTGCCAAAAAGCTTTTGCAAAGAAAATACCCTGCCGATAAGCTCTGTTCTGCTTGGCAGGATATCATGTTCAATCAGTTTCACGATATTCTCGGCGGTGCGTGTATAAAAGAAGCGTATATTGATGCATACAACGGACTCGGACGTGCCACCCTCACCGCAGAGGAGATTACGCAGTTTTCACTTCAGGCGGTGACCCGCAAAATAAAAACGCCGGGCAAAAACCCCGACGATACGTGGAATGTTGTTTTGTGGAACCTTAATGACCGCGACTTTGACGGATACGTTGAGGCGGAGGTGCAGTGGCTTCACGAATTTCCCGCTTATAAAGACGGCATAATTCTTGAGGATGCCGAAGGGAATAAATACCCTACGCAGATAATATTTGAACGCTCTGTAATAGACGGCTTCAGGTCACGTTTTGTTTTTAAAGCGGATATCGGGGCGCTTGGCTATAAGTGCTTTAAAGTTATACAGACAAACGAAAAAGTGTCGCGCGTGTCGGAAGGCTCGCTTGATACATCTGCGTTTGAAATAGAGTTTGACAGTAAAACGGGCTTTTTATCCCGCGTCTATGCAAAGCGCACCCAAAAAAACTATACCGATATCTTTTGTCCCGAGGTGTTTTGTGATGACGGCGATACCTGGTGCTTTAATATCACAGGCTACGGCGATAAGCTTGACAGCTTTAGCTTTGAGGGTATGCAGATAATAGAAAACGGAATCCACAGAACGACCGTTAAAACAACGCATGCCTTCAGAAATTCGCATCTGAATCTCTATTATACATTTTATAACGATACCGATTACTTTGATATCCGCTACGTTGTCAACTGGAACGAAGCGCACACCGTTTTAAAATTCACCTCTCACACAGACTGCAGCGACCTTACCGTCTCCTCTCCGTTTTTCACCGAAAGGCGAGGGGATACCGATGCGGATATGCCGATGGGAGAATGGCTTTGCATGCAAGGTGATGGCGGCGGTGTTGCTTTTATAGCAGATTCACTGTTTTCTTACACAAAGAAGGGCGATGCCGTTTCTCTCAGCGCACTCAGAAGCTGTATTTACGGTGATCTGCGCCTTTGTGAGCTTGATAAAACAGCCGACTATCCCATTATGGAGCAGGGTATAACGGAAGGACGCCTTCGTGTTGTAATATATGATTGCAAGCGGGATATCCATTCGCTTGCAACAGCGTTTAACAACCCGCCGACTGTTATAACCGAGGCAAACCACGACGGGATATATCCTGCCAAAAACAGCTTTATGTCAATCAAAGCCGACAGCGTTTACATTAGTGCATGGAAAAAGTGCGAGGACGGAGACGGTGAGATTCTGCGCCTTTATGAAAATGCAGGGTGTTCGCAGACAGTACGTCTTGACCGATTCGGTAAAGAATATTCCGTTTACGTGAAGCCTTATGAAATAAAAACACTTAAATTTAAAAATGATACTATGACTGAGGTACATATCACGGAGGATGATTTGCAATGAAAACTTATCTTTTTGATTTTGACGGAACACTTGTTGATTCCATGCCGACTTATATTTCATCAATGCTTCGTATTCTCGATGAAAATAACGTAAGCTACGGCGACGACATTGTGAAAATAATCACACCGCTCGGATTTAAGGGCGCGGCGGAATATTATATCAATTCGCTGTCGGTAAATAAGTCGGTGGATGAGCTTGTTGAAACTATGAAAAGCTATATGCTTGAGCCGTATTATAATACCATTCCCGCAAAGAGCAATGTAATCGAAGTATTGCAGGAACTCAAAAAAAGAGGTGACAGCCTTAACGTTCTGACGGCGAGCCCTCATACAACGCTTGATGCATGCCTTAAACGTCTGGGGGTTTTTGATATGTTTGAAAACGTGTGGTCGTGTGAAGATTTCGGTACTACAAAATCAGATCCCGAAATTTACAGAATGGCGGCAAAAAGACTTGGAAAAGACGTAAGTGATATTATATTCCTCGACGATAATCTGAACGCGGACAAGACTGCAAAAGAAGCAGGCATGCAGGTCATTGGCGTATACGATAAGTCATCGGAAGAATATACGGAAGAAATAAAACAGGCGACGGATTTTTATATTGACGATTTTTCACAGCTTTTATAAAGGAGGATAACCATGAGCAGCTTTACTTATGAATTTGAAAATAAAAACGAAAGACTTGAAACTTACGAGTGGGATAACGTGTGGTGGGAGCATGCAGATAGAGAAGATATAAACAGAGTGCTTTATATCGGTGACTCGATTTCCTGCGGCACGCGAAAGATTGCAACCGAAGCTGCGAAGGGCGAGTTCTATTTTGACGGGCTTGGCACTTCAAAGGGTATCGACAATCCTTTCTTTTTCGATACCATTACCATGTTTGCAAAGCAACAGGGCAGCCGCACGGCTGTGCTTTTCAATAACGGTCTTCACGGCTGGCACCTTGACGATGATACAGAGTACAGACGCTTTTATGAGCTTATGATACAGTATCTTATTACCGAGTTTGAAAAGACGCCTGTCTACCTGCTTCTTACAACTCACGTAAAAGACAGCGAGCGCGACTCGCGTGTAAAGGTAAGAAATGCCGTCGTTTGTGAGCTTGCCGATAAATACGGTCTTGCCGTTATCGACCTGTATACCCCGACATTTGAAAATGAACAGCTGATATCGGGCGACGGTGTGCACCTTGCAAAAGAGGGCTATCAGTTGCTTGCTGACTGCATACTTGAGGTTATAAAGGCATGACTCCCGTCCGTAAATGTATAAATGCTTTTACAGGGCTTGCCGTGGGCACTCTGCTTGGCTTTTTACTGCATACGCTTTTAAAAGCTTTTATCGGCAGTGCATGGTCGGTTGCCGAAGGCGGACCGTGGCCCATTGTATATTCGCCTTATATTGTGCTAGCAACAGTAGGCACAGCCGTCGGCTTTTTTACAAAAATAAAAAAGACAATTATAAGTTGCCTTCTGGCTTTTATCATATTTATTATTGGCGGACTTATGCTTATGTTCATAGCAGGCATGTTTGTCGGCGGCGGTGCAATATACGTCGTGGCTGTTATCGGATATATAGCGGGCGGCATAATCACTTTTAATACTATTATCAGAAATACGTAGTATTCTACAATTTTTAACAATATTTTACACTCCTTTTTACGCTATACTGACGTAAAACCAAAAAAGGAGATAAAATATGACAAATAACCCTAAAACACTGATCTTTATTTCAAATCTGATGAAAAGGATAGGAATACCCGCATCAATACGCGGGTACAGGTTTTTACAGCAGGCGATACTTCTTGCGCTTGACGATGAAGAAATGCTTGATGCAATTACTAAACTACTCTATCCTTCAATTGCCAAAAGTAACGATACCACACCCTCTCGCGTTGAACGTTCAATGCGCCATGCGATCGAAACCGCATGGGAGAGGGGAGACGTCAGTGTCCTTTCTGAGCTTTTCGGCTATACCGTGCGTGCTTCACGCGGTAAACCCACAAACAGTGAGTTTATAGCAATCGTTACAGAGCACATAAAACTGAATCTTCTTTCGCCGTCTGACTCTAATTGATAAGTGTGTTCAAATCGTGGTTTATCGGTGCGATACGTACCTGCCAAAAAGCCTTCTCTAGATGGAGAAGGTGTCTGCGTAAGCAGACGGATGAGGTGACCTTTTTATGCATAAAATTTAGGATTTTTAGATAATCATGTTGAAATAGCCTCATCCATCATGCTATCGTACGGTCCCCACAATTCCCAAAGGAGAAAGCAAGGATACACCATAATTCAACTCTTAAATAAAAACAGAAGAAGAGAGATGATTCAAACTTCTTCTGTTTTTCATTTGCGTTTTATAATCTTAAGTCAAGACTTACTTTATTCTATCAGCAACGCTTCAAGCGATACGTTAAATACCTTGGCAAACGCCACTATTTCAATATCTGTGACAAAGCGCTTACCGCATTCAATTCGTTGAATGGCGTTCTTATCAATATCAATTCCAACAAGCTGCATTTGTTCTGCGAGCTCCCTCTGTGAGATTTTTGAAGCTATTCTGAATTGTGCGATGTTTCTCCCACTTATGTTGTTTCGGCCGTCTACTGTTTTATTTATAAACATAAAAATCTCCTTTTTGACATTTAGTGCTTGTCAATACGAAAATTATATGCTATAATAAATTAAAATATGACATCTAGTGAATGTCAAAAATCAGGAGGAATTTATGTTTTGTAAAAAATGCGGTAATCAAATCGGAGAAAATGACAAGGTCTGTTTAAGATGTGGAGAGAAAATCAAAAGAAAAAAACCTGTCTATAAGAAATGGTGGTTTTGGGTACTGATGGGGCTTGCAACAATTGTGACAATTGCGGCAATAAGTGGAGGCGGTGATGATGCTTCACCCGAAAAAACACCTGATACTGATACAGGTGTTCAAAACTCACAGTCTGCAGATGATAAAGGAAGTGAACAAAGTAAAGCCGAAGAAACGGTTAAATATGAAACTGTTGACCTGAGAACCATGATAACCGACCTTGAAGAAAATGCGCTGAGAGCAGAGAAGAACTATCAGAATAAAAATATCGAGGTAACAGGTGTTATTGCGAGCTTTGACAGCGACGGGTCGTATATAAGTATTGAGCCGTCGGGAGATATGTTTACTTTTACGTCTGTTATGTGTTATATAAAAAATGACGACCAGCTTAATTTCCTTCTTGAAAAATCAGAGGGAGACACGGTAACTGTAAAGGGAAAAGTAACCTCAGTGGGTGAGATTTTAGGCTACTCTATTAAAATAGAAGAGGTATGCTAAATAAAAATGCGGTACACTTTTAATCAGTGTACCGCGTTTTTTTAATCTGCCGTTGATTCGGAAAGTACTATCGTTATTTCGATTTCCTTTGTGTTTCTGTAAACTGTAAGGGTAAGCTCATCACCCGGCTTTTTCTTGTTCTTTTCTGCTTCAAGATCGGCCATTGATTCAATTTCAACACCGTTTACCGCGATGATAATATCGCCGCGCTTGAGTCCTTTTTCGTGTGCGTCACTTTCGGGGTCGACCGACTCAACGCGTACACCCTGCGGGAGTGAGTACATTGCGGCGCTTGCCTCGTCAATGTCGTAACCTGTAATACCGATGTACGGTCTGTCCTTTATATATCCGTACTGGATAAGGTCCTGAATGATAGAGGTGGCGCTTGCCATCGGAATCGCAAAGCCGATACCCTCGTAACCGCTTTGTACGATCTTTGAAGAGGTGACACCGATTACCTGACCGTATGAGTTTACAAGCGGACCGCCCGAGTTACCGGGGTTTATTGATGCGTCCGTCTGAATAAGCGTCATGTAAAAGCTTTCAATAACGATCTGTCTGTTAAGGGCAGATACGATACCTGAGGTCACCGTGCCTGCAAGCTCCATTCCGTAGGGGTTGCCTATTGCAACTACAGATTCACCGACACGGAGCGAGTCGCTGTTGCCAAACTCTGCAGGCTTAAGACCCGTCTTTTCGATCTTGAGTACTGCAAGATCGGTTCTTGTATCAATACCGATAAGCTGAGCGTTGTGCTCCGACTCGTCAGTAAGAATTACCTTGATGGTAGATGCACCGTCAACAACGTGTGCATTTGTCGAAATATATCCGTCTTCACTGAGTATTATACCTGTACCCGAGCCCTGCTCAATGCCGTACTGACCTGTGACTGTTACGGTGATGCCGACTACAGAGTCTTTTACCTTTTCATAAATATCGGGAATAGAAAGCGCATCTGTTGAAGGATCCTGCGTTTCAAGCGAGGGGAGATTTTCGGTCGGTCTTTCGACCTCGTTCTCTTTTTCAGGCTTGCTGTCCTCCGCAGAAGGCTGATGCTGAGCGAACTCGTCGTCCTCAACGGTCGGCTGCTCCACGTATGATCTTGATGCAACGATACCGAACATCACTATTACTGCAATGAGAAGAAGTACCGATACACCGCCCACGCAGATAAGCGCGATCTCAGTACCCGTCAGCTTGCGCTTTGGCTTTGCAGGCTTGCTTTGCTGGGCGTAGGTGTTGTATCCGTTGAATCCGCTGTTGTAGGGATTGGGATTCTGCCACGTGTATGCCTGATTTTCAGGTGGTGTCGGAGTAGCCTTGGGCGCCTCGTATACAGGTGGCTTGGGCGGAGGGGGAGGCGGTGTCGGCTGTGCCTCACCTTCTGCCTCAGGCGCAGAAGTGTCTTCCGGCTTGTCAACAAGTATAAAATCGGGTGTTGCGGGCTCCTGCGGTACGGGCGGTGCCTCTGGCACCTCGTTGTTGTTTAAATAATTGTTTTCGTTTTCGCTCATCGTTTTTCTCCTAATTTAGTACGGTTTTAATCTGTATACAGGGGAAGCGTAAAAGTGAATTTAGCAAATTCTCCCTCTTTAGAGGTAAGGATAATGTCCTCACCGTGCTCTTTAATGATATTCTTAACAAGAAACAGACCGATACCCGTTCCCCGTTTGTTTATTCCACGGCTTTTGTCAGCCTTGTAAAATCTTTCGAATATATGTGCGGCATCTTCTTTTGAAATGCCCATACCGGTATTGTAAACGGATAAATTTATCTTTCCGTCGTTGACTGTGGAGCACACTTCTATTTTACCGTTCTGAGGTGTGAATTTTATCGCATTGTCAACAAGGTTGTATATAACGCGGTAGATAGCGTCAACGTCGCCGACCGCCATCATTCTGTCGCTGTCAAATTTAAACTCAAGGTCAATTCCTGCCTGCTCTATCCTGTCTTCAAACGCAAACAGAACCTTGGCTGTGGTTTCGATTATGTTAAACGGCTTTTTGACGTATGACATCTGACCCGACTGTATTTTTGCTATATCGAGGAAGGTGGATACAAGACGCGACATTCTGTGTGATTCCTCTGATACCGTTTTCAGATACTTTTCATGCTGTTCGGGCGGTATCGTACCGTCGAGTATGCCGTCGACAAACCCTGTTATCGTGGTGATGGGAGTTCTCAACTCATGTGAAACGTCTGCTACAAAGCCCCGTCGCATTTCATCAAGATTTTCAATTCCGTCCGCCATTGAGTTGAAGGAGGCGGCAAGCGGTGCAAATTCGTTTTGCGGGTTTACTTCGATCCTTTTTGAAAAATCACCCTTTGCATACGCATTTGCCGCATCGTGCATCTGATATATCGGCTGTGTCATGCGGTGTGTTACAAATATCAGCGCGATGAACGCGATCATAAGCACCGCGACACCGCAGGTTACGAATATGAAAAAAGTGTTTTTGAATATGTCACCGAGGTTTAATTCCTGCGTTGTGACAAACACAGCGCCGCTGATGTCACCGTCGTCACGCATGACAGGTACGCCGACCGTGTAGCCGACAGTACGTCTGTCTGAGCCGAGAAAATGCGGATGTCTGTAGATCTTTCCCGAAAGCACGGAAGAGGAGATCCCCGAAGGAATCAGAGTGTTCACCTGATCGGCGCTGATTCGTATGGTGGAAAGCTCCACCCGTCCTTCGCTGTCAACTATCATAACGTCACTCGTTATCGTATCTTTTATAGCCGAGATGGACGCGTCAAATATGTTGCCTGCAACGATGTAGTAGTTTTTGGGCATTATTGCAACCATGCGTGCTATCTTATTTGCCGCGCGCTCCATGCTCTCGCTCTGCGTGTTAAAGCTTCTCACACCGATAACGGCACTTGTTGCAAAGCCGAGAATGGAAACGGTTAAAAACACAATCATCACGCATATTGTATAGTATTTGAAAAATATACGCTTATGCATTATCTTGTTTCAAATTTATAGCCGACACCCCATACCGTCTTGATATTCCACTTTTCCGAGACGTTTTCCAATTTTTCACGTATTCGCTTGATGTGAACGTCAACGGTTCTTGAGTCGCCGAAATATTTAAATCCCCATATCTCGTCAAGAAGCTGATCTCTTGTGAATACTCTGTTGGGGTTTTTGGCAAGATGGTAAAGAAGCTCGATTTCCTTTGGCGGCGCGTCAACGTCTTCACCGCGGACGCGAAGCTTGTAGTTTGTAAGAGAAACGTACAGATTCTCATACTCGACCTCCTGCATATCACTTGCAGTCTCGGTCTGCGCCTGTGTGTTGTCCTTTGATCTGCGGATGACGGATTTTATTCTCGCAACAAGCTCTTTTGTATCAAACGGCTTTGTAACGTAGTCGTCAGCACCAAGCTCAAGACCTAATACCTTGTCAAAGGTCTCTCCCTTTGCAGAGAGCATTATAATAGGTGTTTTTGACGTTTTTCTTATTTCCTTGCAGACCTCCCAACCGTCTTTTTTGGGAAGCATTATATCAAGGAGTACTATATCACCCGGCTCGGCATTGAATTCCTGAATAGCCGCCTCACCGTCACCGGCGCATACGACCTCATATCCTTCTTTTATAAGATTGAGACTTAAACGCACACATATATTCTTCTCATCCTCAACAACAAGTATTTTGTTCATGTCACGACCTCCTTTTTCAAAATAGAGTATATCAACATTTGCAAAGTAATGGG
>JAZPZR010000290.1:0-1507 GCA_045544795.1 Eubacteriales bacterium | reverse complement strand
GCCGTGACGTACAGCAAGTGTGCGCGCCGTGTGGTTGATGCAGCCGACTGTCGGCACTATCCACAGCTCGTTTCTTATGCCGACCTGTCCGTTTTTTCTGGGATAGCCCAAAAAATATCCCTCTTTAAAGCTACACGGCATTTTATAACCGCCCGCAAACTGCCACTCGCTGATGCCCGACAGTGCAGAGCGCAGATTACTCTCATCCACCCTGTCACCCGCCGTAATGTTGCGCGTTGCAACGCCGATGACAAAGCCGTATTTTATAACCTGCTGACCCGATTTTATATCAAAGCGTGCGTACTTGTGACCGTCTGCACCTATTTCAACGCTGTCGTCTTTGTGTATAATCATAATCCCAAATCCTGTAAAATCTGTTCGTATTTTTCGTTTTTAAGATATTTTATTACTTTATCATCGTCTTGCGGTGTGCCCTCTTTGTAAAACCTGACAAGCTGTTCAAGCGAAAACATGAGCGCACGCGGGTATTTACCTGTGATTTTTTTGTACTCAATAATTGAGGGGAGCACGCGCACCCTGAACTTGTCAAGCGAGTTGAGCGCGATTGCCATGCACCTGTGCTCAATGTATGGGTTTGCAAAGCGGGTCATAACCTCTTTCGCGTAATCCTGCGCACCGTCAAGCGTTACAAGTATTTCGTCAAGACAGCTTTTAAGATGCGCGCTGACCGTGTCATTTTTAAGACAGTCGGCAACCGTATCACATCCGCAAAGCAGTGCGTAGGGCACCATTGACGTGTGCGCACCGTTGAGCACGCGCACCTTTATTTTGCGGTAGTCGTTAACATCCTGCACCCACCTGACATTAAGCCCCACCTGCTTAAACGGAAGGCGCCTGTCCTCTTTACCGCTGATTACAAACAGGTGGAAATACTCACTGTTGTTTGTAAGTGCGTCACCGCCCGACACGATGCGGTCAACAAGTGTGTTGCGAAAGTCGCACTCTCGCTCTATCCACCTGCGAAAATCACCCTCTTTTGCGTGGCGGAGAACATACTCTTTTAGCGTGTCGCCGTTATTCTCGATAAGCTCGCAAGGGATAATGAGAAGTCCGCCCTTTCCCGCCTCGTACCGCTTTTTCAAAAACTCGGTGAGGTAGTAGGGGTATGTGCCGCCCTCCTCTTTATAAACAATGCCCGCCTCGGTAGTGTTTGAAACTATAACCTCGAGGTCATCGCTTTGGGCATAGCTGTAAAAGCCGTCACTGCCGATGCCGACAGAGCCTGAAATACAGTCGATGTCTGTTATGTCGTTGTGAGCACCGTCGCGCGCAACATGCGTATATTTAAATCCGTTTTTTGCAAGCGGGTCGGCACCATTCGTGCGTGAGCGCACAATAACGGCATTTCCGTAATACACACCCGCATTTATGGATTTTTGCATCATCCAGTTAAAAAAACCGCGTAAAAACACACCGCCGCCAAACTGCAGCACACGAACAGGTCTCATAGCATTCTCCTTAAACTTTGGTAATATAATGATAAAAG
>JAZPZR010000289.1:0-2628 GCA_045544795.1 Eubacteriales bacterium | reverse complement strand
CTTATGGTTAAGAGATATCTTGTTTCAAATCCCACAAAATTCTGATTTAGTAGGTTAAAATGATATTATTTGATGACGTTTATAAAAATTATCCCAACGGCACCAATGCTCTTAACGGTGTCAGCTTTAAAATAGATGACGGAGAATTTGTTTTCATTATCGGTCATAGCGGCGCGGGCAAAAGTACGCTTATCAAACTTTTGCTCAGAGAGGAAAAGCACACAAGCGGAAAAATAATTGTAAATAATTTTAAACTCAATAAAATGAAAAACAGTAAGATCCCTCATCTTCGCAGAAGCATGGGTGTCGTTTTTCAGGATTTCCGACTTATTGAGAATATGACAGTATATGAAAACGTTGCGTTTGCTATGCGTGTTATCGGCTGTTCAAACAAAGTAATAAGGCGTCGCGTACCGTACGTTCTAGGTGTTGTCGGTCTTGGCCATAAATCCAAGAATTACCCGAACGAATTGTCGGGAGGCGAGCAGCAGCGTGTTGCGCTTGCAAGAGCGCTTGCGAACAATCCGAAAACCATTATTGCCGATGAGCCTACAGGTAACGTTGATCCTGCGCTTGCCCGTGAAATAATGGAGCTTCTTATTGAAATAAATAAGATGGGTACAACGGTCATTGTTATTACACATGATAAAAATCTTGTTGATGATTTCAGTAAAAGAGTAATTGCTTTAAAAAGCGGTCAGATCATCAGCGACACAACAGGCGGTTATAATTATAATGAACACATATAGTATAATTTATTTTATAAAATCAGCGTTCAAGAGTATGTATAAGAATGCGTTAATGACGCTTGCATCCGTTTTTGTTCTGATTGCATGCATGCTTATCATCGGCTCTGTATACGTTGCTTCTGTTAACGTTCTCAGCTTTATGGATAAGCTTGAGGCACAGAATGAGGTTGTTGCCTTTATCAGTGACGATTACGGTGATGACAGTCTTTCAAGAGATGAGATATGTCAGAAGGTGAATTCGATAGTCGGCGTATCCTCTGTAGAGTACGTTACAAAAGAGCAGGCGCTTGCTGAATACCGCAATAGTCTTGGTGACAATGACACATATCTTGACGGCTTTGACGGTGAAGATAATCCACTCCGTAATGAACTCAGAATTAAAATTTCTGATCTTGAAAGATTTGATGCTGTTGCGGATGAAATTTCGGCTATGGAAGAAATCGCAAATATCCGTGATTCAAGGGATGTTGTCGGTCTTCTTATTAAGGTCAGGCAGGTTCTTACGATGCTTGGTATATGGATAATTGCTGTTCTTGCAATAGTATCATTGTTTATTATCTCAAATACAATTAAACTTGCTATGCACAACAGACGGCATGAAATCAACATAATGAAATACGTCGGTGCTACAAACGCCTTTATCAGAACACCTTTTGTTCTTGAAGGAATTTTCATCGGTTTAATTGCAACCGTAATTGCTCTCGGCGCACAGTGGTGTCTTTACACTTACGCTATCATACCTCTTTTATCTGATCTTTCCTTCCTTTCGGACAGCATCGTTGCCTTTTCGGATATGTTTAAGATGTTGATGTTTATTTTCGGCGGAATCGGATTGATCGTCGGTATGTTTGGCAGTGCGCTTTCTATCAGAAAATATTTAAAGGTATAATTTAAATGAAAAAAGTATTCAGAATAGTTGCATTTTTAATAGTAGCTTTGATGGCCGTTTCGATGGTGTCTGGAATTCTCCTTTCGGGAACATCGGCAAATGCAAAGTCTGTTGAAAGTATGCAAAAAGAGCTCGATGAGCTTGCAAAGAAAAAAGAACAGCTTGAGCGCGACCTTGCTGTTATTTCTGAAAAGAAAGAACAGGAGCTTGCGAAAAAGAGCATAATCGACGAGCAAATTAATGCTACACGCAGTGAGATAAGCGTTTTGAATAACGTTATTTCGTCGCTGGGTGATCAGCTTGATGCTGCTCAAACACAACTTGACGAGGCAACTGTTCTTCTCGATGAGAAACTGCAGCTTAGTAAGGACCGTATCAGAAGTGCATATGAACAGGGCGAAGCGTCTTACGTTGAAATAATTCTGCAGGCTGAAAGCATTTATGATTTTATTTCGAAAATCGAAATTGTTTCGCAGATAGCAGAAAACGACCGCAAGGTGATTAAGGAAGTAACTGAAACCAAACGTGTTATTGAAGAAAAGAAAAAAGAAATAGAGACAAATAAGGCTGAAAATGAAGCTGCTGCACAAAAGCTTAAGAGTAAGCAAAAAACCTTGTCTGCAAAACAGGCGGCAAGTGATGAACTTATCGATGAAATGAACAGTGACGCTGCTGCTAAGAAGCGTGCAGTTATTGCCGCTGAAAAGGCAGAAGAGGAGCTTCAGGCGGAAATTCGTGCAAGCCTTGCTACGTCAAGCAATACATCAGTTATTGATACGGGTGAATTCAGATGGCCGCTTGCTTCAAAGTTTTCAAATATAACAAGTAAGTTTGGTTACAGGACTCATCCTGTTACAGGTATATATAAGCTTCATACAGGCGTTGATATTGCAAGCTCCGGCATTAACGGTTCGGCAATATATGCCGCTAAAGGCGGTACCGTTTTAAAAGCGGGGTATAACAGAGGTTACGGAAACTACGTTTTAATTG
>JAZPZR010000288.1:0-7874 GCA_045544795.1 Eubacteriales bacterium | reverse complement strand
AAATTTGCATATTACGCCTTTATTAGTTCATTTACATATTTACGTGTAACACCATCTGTCTCAATTATAGAATCAAGACCCGTGTCACTACCTACGTTTACATTTTCAAGTGAGTTTAAAATAAGCTCAGGAATTGCAGTGAATCTAATCTTATTCTGCAAGAATAACGCTACCGCCTGCTCGTTTGCAGCGTTCATTACGGTTGGATATAAGCCACCCATCTTAGATGCCTTGACAGCAATATCAAGACATTTGAAAGTCTTTCTGTCAGGCTCATAAAAAGAAAGTTTTTTGTCAAAAAGCGATAAAGCGTGATTGCCGCTTTGAACACGTCTCGGATAAGTAAGCGCATACTTGATAGGCAAATACATCTGCGGAACACCAAGCTGAGCAATAACAGAATCATCCTCAAACTGAACAGCAGAGTGAACAATGCTTTCACGATGTATAACAACCTCAATATCATCGATAGAAACGTCAAACAACCATTTTGCCTCTATCATTTCAAGCCCTTTGTTCATAAGCGAAGCACTGTCAATCGTTATTTTTGCGCCCATTGACCAGTTAGGATGCTTAAGAGCATCAGAAAGAGTAACCTTTTCCAACTGCTCAGAGGTCATATTAAAAAAAGGACCGCCCGAGGCTGTCAGAATGATTTTTGATATAGAATTCCCCTGTCTTCCGTTGAGACACTGAAAAATTGCGCTGTGCTCCGAATCAACGGGAATAATTTCACAATTATACTCTTTTGCAAGATCCATAATAATATGACCTGCACATACAAGCGTCTCTTTATTTGCAAGGCCGATACGCTTTCCCGCTTTTACAGCGGCAACCGTAGGAACAAGCCCTATCATTCCCGACATGGCGGTAATAACAGTTTCAGACTCGTTATATGTCGCAACTTCAGTATTACCCTTTTCGCCTGATACAACGACAGTATCGGTATCAGAAAGCCTTTCTTTTAATTGTTTTGCACAATCGACGTTATAGACGCCGACAAGAGATACTTTGAATTCACGCGCCTGTTTTTCAAGAAGATCAATATTGGTATTAGCTGAAATGGCATTGACTTTTATACCAAGATCACGGCAAACATCAAGCGTTTGTCTGCCAATCGATCCTGTTGAACCTAAAATAGAAATAGACATTTTATACCTTTACCTTAAGAAATAAAACTTTCAAATGTTATAAGCATATAGAAAAACGGCGAGATAAAAATCAAGCTGTCAAGTCTGTCAAGCACACCGCCGTGACCCGGAAGAATTTTTCCGAAATCCTTTATTCCATGGCTTCTTTTTATGTATGAAAATGAAAAATCGCCGATCTGACCGACAAGTGAGCATAAAAATGAATAAACAACAGTCAGAAACAGATTGATTTCCACCTGTTTAATACTGCTGTAAATATACACAGCACCTACTGTAGCGGCAATACTAAAAAGCGTACCGCCTATCGAACCTTCAATTGATTTTTTAGGGCTTATGTTTGGCGAAAACCTATGTTTACCGAAAAGAACTCCTACAAGATAGGCAAAAATATCCGTTGCCCATGCAAAGCATACGATGGTGATTATCATATAAAAAAGACCGTTATCATCAACAGTTCTTAAAGATATTATATTTGATAAAAACACCGTTATGACAACCGATGAAAATATTATTGACGTTGCATCACTGAATTTTACATCCGCAAAATTTTTCATTGCAACAACGTTGAAAAGCAATATAAAAATAAGAGTTTCAATCAAGATAAAATAGAAAGAACTTTTATCACACAGCTTCGCAAAATAAAACGACAACGGTACAATAAAAGCATAAATCATCGGAAGCGCAAGGAACTTAAATTTTGCAAATCCCAGAGCATTTACTGCCTCATACACGCAAAAAGCGCATAAAAGTGCAACCGTCAGTTCAAATACGATATTAAAAAAAGACGATGCAACAATTGCAGCAAAAATAATAAATATAAAGACCGATGTGAAAGATCTTGTCAAAAAGTTTTTCATATACCGCCAAATCTCCTGTTTCGCTTTTGATAATCAAAAATTGCCTGTTCCAGATGATGCGGTTTAAAATCAGGCCACAATACATCTGCATACCACAGTTCTGCATAAGCGCTTTGCCAAAGTAAAAAGTTGGACAAACGCTGTTCGCCGCTTGGACGGATAACAAGATCAACGTCCTGAAAATCATCAAAATAAAGATTGTCGCCGACAGTATCCGTTGTAATACTGTCTACGTCAAGCTTCCCCTCTTTACAAAGACGGGCGATTTTCTTTACAGACTCAGTAATTTCCTGTCTGCCGCCGTAATTCAACGCGATATAAAGCGTTGTGTCAGAAAACTGTTTTGTAAGCTCTGTGACCTTATCCATCTTTTCAAGAAGCTTTTCAGAAATACGTGATCTGTCACCTAAAAACCGTATTCGGACCTTTTGATTCATAAAATCCTCGATAGCTTCCTCAATCATCTGATCAAGAAGCTCCATGATTTTATTTACCTCATCCTCGGGACGTTTCCAATTTTCAGTTGAAAATGCATACACCGTAAGATTCTTAAGTCCCATATCACGCGCATAAAATACAATTTCTTTAAAAACCTTAACACCGACGGCGTGGCCGGCGGTACGCGGAAGTCCGCGATTTTTAGCCCACCGACCGTTACCGTCCATGATTATACCGACGTGATTGGGCAAACATGTCCTGTCTGCTTTATTCTTTTGTTTACCTAAAAATGACATCAGTATATATCTCCTCTGTTATACAGCCATAATTTCCTTTTCTTTATCAGCAACGATAGAATCGATCTCTTTGATGAATTTATCAGTCATCTTCTGGATATCATCCTCTGCACCCTTGAGATCGTCCTCTGTTATTTCGTGACTTTTTTCCATCTTCTTATATTTGTCAATAGCGTCACGTCTGATGTTACGGATAGCAACCTTGCTGTCCTCACCCATTTTTTTACACTCTTTAACAAGCTCTTTTCTACGCTCCTCAGTAGGCTGAGGGAAAAGAAGACGTACGACTTTACCGTCATTTGAAGGATTGATACCGATATCCGAAGCCTGAATAACTTTCTCAATTTCTTTTAAAAGAGATACGTCCCACGGTTGAATTACAAGCATTCTGGGTTCAGGCACCGAAACTGCAGCCACTTCGCTGATTTTGGACATTGTTCCGTAATACTCAACTCTGAGTTTATCAAGAACGGCAGGATTTGCACGGCCTGCTCTTAGTGTATGATGCTGTTCATTAAGTGCACCTATAGCTTTTGTCATTTTCTGTTCGATTTCGGGATATTTATTCGACATGTGATGTTCCTCCTCTATGTACGATTGTTCCTATTTTTTCACCCTTCAGAGCACGGACAATATTATCCGGGTCAGAAAGATCGAATACGAGAATTGGGATATTGTTGTCATTGCACATTGCTGCAGCAGACATGTCCATAACCTTGAGTTCGTCTTTAAGCACGTCAATAAAACTAAGCTCAGCATATTTCTTTGCGTTAGGATCGGTTTTAGGATCCGACGTATATACACCGTCAACGTTTGTAGCCTTAAAAATAATATCGGCATCAATTTCTGCGGCACGAAGAGCAGCGCAGGTGTCGGTTGAGAAAAACGGATTTCCTGTTCCGCAACCGAAAATAACTACGCGACCCTTTTCAAGATGTCTTGTTGCTCTGTTTCTTATATACGGTTCAGCAATCTGACGCATTTCAATTGCAGTCTGCACACGTGCGTCAACACCAACCTGTGATAATCCATCAAGCAAAGTAAGTGCATTCATTGCAGTAGCAAGCATGCCTATATGGTCTGCTCTTGTTCTGTCCATATGCTGATTACTTCTGCCGCGCCAATAGTTACCGCCACCGACAACGATAGATATCTCAGCACCAAGCTCAACACACTTTTTGATAGTTTCAGAAACCTTAAGGACATAATCAAAATCTATGCCTGATTTCTTTTCACCGGCAAGTGCCTCACCACTGAGCTTAAGCAAAATTCTTTTATAAACAAGATTATCGCTCATAATATTTCTCCAATCTTAAATTATTAATAATATAATATAAAAAAAAGCAAGTTTTGTAAATAGATAAACAAAAAATTTACCGATATATATGTGATTTTTTCCTTTTTATTTACAAATTCTTAAGCTTACACAGAGTATTTAAAAAATAATCCGGCAATTCACTGTCAAACGACATAAACTCACCTGTAGACGGATGTACAAAGCCAAGCGTTTTAGCATGCAGACACTGACCCTCAAAATCAAGTTTGATCTTGCCGATTTCACGTCCGTAAACAAGGTCGCCGATTATAAAATGCCCTTCTGATGACATATGTACTCTTATCTGATGCGTTCTTCCTGTTTCTAGCACACATTTTACATGTGTAAAGTGATTATACCTGTCAACCACATTATAATGCGTAACCGCCCTTTTTGCATGATTTGAATTACAGGACATCATTTTTCGTTCGGTTTTATGACGTCCGATAGGCTTATCAATAGTTCCGCTGTCGTTTTTTATGTTACCGTACACAATAGCCTGATATTCCCTTTCACACGTATGGTCTTTAAACTGATCTGCAAGAAAATTATGTGATTTGTCATTTTTAGCAACAACGAGAAGTCCGCTTGTATCTTTGTCGATCCTATGCACGATTCCCGGACGCATAACTCCGTTGATACCCGAAAGGCTACCCTTACAGTGATAAAGAAGCGCATTTACAAGTGTACCCGACAGGTTACCGTGAGCAGGATGAACGACCATACCTTTAGGTTTATTAACAACAATCAGATCATCATCTTCATATACAATATCAAGTGGTATATCTTCAGCTTCCGCTTCATACTCTTTTGCCTCGGGAATTAAAATTTCAATCAAATCTCCCGCTTTTGTCTTATAGTTTTTAGAAGCAGGATGTCCGTTTACCATAACCTGATTTTCGTTAATAAGTTCTACAAGCTTGCTTCTTGTAAACTCAGGAACATACAAACAAAGCAGTTTGTCTAAACGTACCAAACTGCTTTGCTCATCAACAATAAAACTAATTTTGTTCTGAAGGTTTTCCGACATCTTTAGAAACATTTTGCCTTTCATAAACGAAAATATAATATATCACAAACAGAATCGTGCCAAACGTTACAAACACGTCGGCAACATTAAAAATAAAGTCAAAAAACTTAATCTGAAACTGAAAAAAATCCACAACTTCGCCTAACATAACCCTGTCTATCATATTACCTATTCCACCGGCTAATATAAAAATAAGAGAAATGTTAGCAAGAAAATTCTCGAAATAATTTATCAAAAGAAGTGCAGCAATAACGATTATTATAATCGTTGTAAGTGATAGAAATACCCATCTTGCATTAGAAAGAATACCGAGACCCGCGCCTTTATTTCTCACGTAATACAAATTGAAAAATCCCTTTATAACAGGTATTTCATCATGAAGCTCCATGTTATTGACAACAACTTTTTTAGTAATCTGATCAAGCAAGACAATAATGAAAGCGGAAATCACCCAAACCAGATTATGTATTAAATTTTTATAATTAGGATTTTTAATTATCAATTTTTTCTCCAATTATTTTTGTTTTTTTATATCAAAATCAGTACCGAATTTTAAATCTTTGAATTTAAAATTACGGTCAATTTCATGCTCATCAATCTTTGTAACAGGAGCACTCTTTTCTATAACAAATTCAGCCGTCTTAGCATTTAATGAACTTTCGGGAGACTGCTCTGCTGTTTCTTTTGGAGGTTCATTTATAGGCTGTTCCTCAGGTTTACTTTCGGGGACCTCACTCTGAACAGCGGAAACAACTTCAGGCGCCTTTTCAACCTGAACAGGCTCTTTTGTTTTTTCCTCATACTCAGGCAGCTTTGAAAGTGAATTGAGGTGTTGCTTATATAGCTTAAGAACATTGTCCTTAAAATCAGCAACTTCTTTTTTGAGATTATTAAGATTAATTTGCTCAGTGCTCTGAGCAGATTTAAGTTCAGATATTTTAGCAGCTGTTTCCGCCTCACATGCACGAATTGCCTCTGCAGAATCCGTCTGTGCCTTTTTTATAATATTATCAGCATCTATTCTTGCGTTGCCAAGAAGCTGTTCCGACTCAGTTTTTGCACTGCTGAGAAGCTCTTCAGCTTCAAGCTTTGCCTTTGCAACAATGCCCTCAGCCTTTTCTCTTGCTGTGGTTTCTATTTCTTTTTCTCTTCTTTCAAGCTCACGCAATGACGTTTCGTTAAGTTTTTCAGCATTGATTATAGCAGCCTTTAAAAATTGTTCGTCTTTCTGATACTCATCAATTTTATCAACACACACTTTAAGCTTGGCAATAAGTTCAGCATTCTCTTTATAAAGCTTTTCATAATCGGAAGCAACGGTAGCAAAAAAAGAATCCACCTGCTCACGCTTATATCCACCGAGAACACTGAGTTCAAACTGTTCATTACTAATATCTTCAGGTCTAAACATTACTAATCTCCCTATATATACTTTAATATTTTTAATTTAATTCTGTCTTTTTTGGTTTTTCCGTCTATAGTGTCAATTTTAAACTTACCTATTCTGCGGATAGATATCACACTGCCGGCATCTATAAGCTTGTCCTTTTTCTGACATTGAACACCGTCAACAAAAACAAGCCCGTGCTCGATAAGCTCACATGCATAGCTTCTGGATTTTCTGGCAAGTTCGCTTATTATACAATCAAGCCTCATAGAAGCGACTATACAACTACATTCTTCGAAGGAACGTGAAAGATCAATGTCTAAATCGGACAAGGAAACTTCTACCCGCAATTTTGAAACAGATAACAAATTAAGCTGAATATACTCTGCAATTTTTGACTCAACAAAAAATACGCATTTGTCATCAGTAAATACTATATCACCTATGCACTCGCGCTTTATTCCAAGTGACATAAGTGAGCCAAGAACGTGACGGTGTGATATATCAACGTTTGAATTGAGCATAAATTCCAATGAAACCAACGGAAAATGATATTTTTCAGGCGGAGAGTCAGAACCCAGTCCTACAATACAACGTTCAGCATCTTCGTATCCGCCGTACAAACAAAAATCAATATTTCTGTTGCCAAGATATCCTATAACATCAGATATCTGATCAATGGATAAAAAGGGTGTAAATGCAAAACGACGTCCTTTTTTAACAGCGTTTATCAAGTCATCAATATGTGATAACAACAGTTTATTTTCCAAAATCATAGCATTGTCGATATAAACTGCACAAAGAAATATGCAATTATAGGCGAAAAATCAATGGGTAAATTGCCAATAAAAGGAATAAGACGAAGAACCCATCTGATCGGATCAAGAACCGGATCAACAATAGCCGAAAGAACTTGCATAAATTTATTGAACGGATCGCGTATAAACCAACTTGAAACGCAGTAAGCCGCCAGTACCAACGAAAAAGCGCTGACAATGGTTCTTAAAACAAGACGTAAATATATCATATTTAAAATTCAAAACTGTCCGGATTAAATCCGTCAAGAACATCACCGAGAATATCAACGTTGTACGGTGTAATAATATATGTTCTGTTAGCAACGCGCTTGATATTACCGCCCTGTGCATATGCCACGCCGCTTAAGAAGTCAATAAGTCTTCTCGAAAGCTCCTTGTTAAGATTTTCGATATTGAGCAATACTGTTCTCTTGGAAATAAGGTTGTCAGCAATGTCCTGAGCATCCTCAAACGCTTCAGGCTTTACAAGAATGACCTGAAGCTGAGCAGTAGTGTTAATATTCATATAGTTTCTATCTTTTTTTGAAGAAGTAAACGAAGATTCAGATGCATCTTCCTTTTTGATATCAATGGGATCATAAC
>JAZPZR010000287.1:0-5605 GCA_045544795.1 Eubacteriales bacterium | reverse complement strand
CATATCTGCACCATCTTCTTCGGCGCGGTCATGACTTCTTCACTCGCATGGGATATTTCTGATACCTTTAACGGTCTTATGATGATTCCCAACCTTATCGGTGTTGTTGCTCTCTTCCCGCTTGTTATGAAGATAACAAACAACTACGTTGACCGTAAGATAAAGGGCAAGGACGTAGCACCCGTTCTGTCTTACGATAAAAACATTCAGGCAGATATGGAAAAAGATCTTGACTAAAAACAAAAACTCCCTGAAAGCATTTGCTTTCAGGGAATTTTTTATTTGAGATAAACAGTATACGGTGTCGGGATATCGTCTGTCGTAAAGCCTTCATACGTACCTGTGTTTCTGAACATAAACACAACTCTGTCTTCAAACGTTTCTATCAGCATAAACTGAGCAAGCTTTGGTGTTGCGGTGCTGGGGAAGGTTTGAGGCTCTTTGCTTCCCGGTATCATGCCGACCTGAGCATCATCTTCAAAATAGAGGTTGACACCGTCTTTTAACTGATAGAACGGTCTGAGTCCGCCGATATGTACAGTGTTAAAGGATATCTCGCTGTCCTTTATAATTTCTCTTGAGTCTTCGGTGTCAAACGGCATGGCTACAGGCATATTGTCTTTGCCGTGATGCAGAACGCCAAACGCTGCCGCCTTGTGTACGTAGCCCATTCCGTGAACGTGTCCGTATAAATAGAACAGGTTTTTGTGTCCTGCAAGCGCATTGTAAAGTGCATCTCTGTGCATTTCACTCATTGATTCAACAATTTTTTCGTCATTCCACACGGTCGATGCCGAAAGGTGACCTGTAACAAATATCAGCTTATTGCCGTCGGGGTCAATTTCCGTAAGCTTGTTTTTAAGCCAGTCAAGTGACTCTTGATTGTAATAACCGTCGTGTGAATTGAATGCGGTGTCAGGGTCGATGTTAAGTCCGAAAAAGTCAACACCGTCAATTACGTAGTGGAAGCAAAGAAGGTGAAGCCCTGCCTGCTCGCCCTTTGATGCGGCATATTTTGCAATATACTCATCTTCTGAAAGCTCACCGAGTGTCTCTTTCATGGGTCCTGAATAATAAAAATCGCAGGTGTTGTAGGGCGGATTATCCTTTGTGGGAAGGTCACCGAGTATCATATCGTTGTTTCCGTCTACGTAAAGCACGCGGCCGCCCTTTGATACGGATGCAAAAGCATCAACCATCTTCGCCTTGATGTCAAGCCAGTTTGCGTAGGGAAGTGCGCAGGATTTGTTCCAATGCGGGTAGTCGGATATATTGTCACCGCCGATAACGGAAAGATCAGCCTTGCCCCATTCCTGTTTGGTAAGCTCGACCGCCTTTACCGCCGAACCGCGAAGGGTGGTGGGAATGTTGAGCATTGTCTGCTGATTGTGAATGTCTGTATAGCATGCAATTTTCATAATTTTTAACCTCTGCTATAATATTTCGATCTTTTCGGGTGCATCAATTACAGTTTTGATGCTTCCGTCTTTTTGTTTTGTGTGGCTGACGGTCACCTTACCAAACGGTGTTGCCACAGAGCCCTTAGCATACTCAAGCGAGCCGAGATTTGCCGAGATTCTTATCCTTTGCGGATCGCCTTGTACAAACTCAATTCCAAGCACGTGCTCTGTAAGAAAAGCAACAGGACCCGATGCCCAGCCGTGACAAAGGCTGTGTCTGTAGCCGAGATAACAGTAATTTCCGTTATCACCGTGAACGTCACTCTGTCTGTCATTGGGAATCTCATCAATTCTGCACGCGTTTTCCGTCCACTTTATATCAAAGTCTTCCCAGAAGGTCGTAGCGCCCATATCAAGCATACCGCCGTAGTACTCTGAAAGCGCAGACAGTACGCTGTCTGTGTCGGTAACCTTTGCCATGGCGGTTAAAATATAGTAGCTCATAAATGTGGAAAAGCCGTTTGCACCGCCGTTTTTAAGCACCTCTTCACTCTTTTTGTCGGCAATTCCCGCAAGATACAAAAGCGCCGCTATCTGCTTGAACTGACCGGGATCTCCCGCGTCCCTTCCTGCGCGTGCTTCTGTATCCTTGCATACCTTTTCAAGCTCGGCTTCACCGTAACGCGCGCATATTTTTATGCATGCTCTCATGCACAGAATCAAAAGCGCGCGGGTGCCTTCTTTTGATTCCTTTGCAACCTTTGTCGGCCAGTCAATAAAGGTACCGGGTAAAAAGTCGCCGTTTTCATCGGTGTTTTTTACGATCTGATGTATAAGCGGTATCACGTAGCCCTTCATCTTATCCATAAGAGAGTAGTCGTTTTTGTATGCGCACCACTCTTCGAGATTTATAAGCCACCATAACGAGTAGGTGGGGATAGTGTTTACCCACTTGGGAAGCGCCGCATCCTCTGCGCTAAGGCGCAGTCCGCTTTCAATTTCGGGAGAATCACCGAACACGTATTTGATAGTTTTGAGTTCGGGCGACATATCTCCTATCCATACAAGCCTGTCGCGTTTTATGCCGTCCCACAACTGATTTTGCATGCAAAGATGACATGTGTATACAGATACGTCGTAAATCTCATTGAGTCTTTTGTCCGAGCACTCAAACCCGCCTACGTATTCATACGGCTGATAAATTACGATGCCCTGAACCGTTTTGATTTTAACTTCAACTTCACTTTCGTTTTCGATGTATAAAAATCTGTAGCCTGTGAGCGCATATTCATTTGATGAATAGGGCATTACGTCCACGTGAAGATCACGTGCGCTGTGGTCGTTACACGCGCCCTTGAATCCGAGAGGTGCAAGTGCTTCGCCTACCGATTCGCCGAAACGAAGGTGGAGAGATACGTTTGTTTTTCCCGAATTTTTATAAACGGATATCTGCGCACCGCCGTGGAACTCATAACCGAAATCAAGAACTATGTGTGAATGTGCGGGCATTATCATAAGCTCAGTTTCCTGAAGCTGTATCTGTCTGTCTCTGTATTTAAGTATACACTCCGAATTTTGTATATCCTCTGACTTTGTCACTATTCTTGTCGGTACGATATATTTTCTCACGCGGGTGTCAGTGTCTTTAAAATCAAATTTATTTATCATAGTAGTTTCCTCCAACATCACGATTATACCATAGCAAAAACGCATAAACAAGCCGTTTTTAAAACATAATATCAAAATGAGGTGTATTATATGACGGTGATATCGGGGTTTGTCGGCGGGCTTGCTCTTTTTTTATACGGAATAGCGGTTATGTCGGACGGACTTAAGCAGATGGCGGGCAACAGGCTGGAACAGTTTCTTTTAAAAGCAACGAAAAGCAGGGGCGTCGCATTTTCTCTAGGACTTGGAATCACCTCGCTCATTCAGTCCTCCTCGGCGGTGACGGTAATGCTTATAGGCATCGTCGATTCGGGGATATTGCAGTATGCCCGCACTTTTTTTGTGATAATGGGCTCAAACGTCGGCACGACCGTTACCGCGTGGCTGATAAGCCTTAACGGACTTAGCGGTGTACTGTCCTTTTTAAAGCCGACGGTGTTTGCGCCGATAACCGCAATTTTCGGTGTACTGTTTTTAATGTCAAGGTCTGAAAAAAGGCGTAACGTCGGCTCGGTGATAATCGGCTTTGCGATCCTCATAATAGGCATGGACATGATGGGGGATGCTATGGGCTTTATAAAAGATTCCGAAGCTTTTGGAAGTATACTGTCACTTTTTTCAAATCCGCTTGCATCGGTCGTTTTTGCAATGCTTTTTACGGCAATTATACAGTCCTCGTCTGCAACGGTCGGCATTATTCAGGCGCTTGCGCTGTCGGGCAGTATTACGCTGTCTACGGCAGTATCCCTTATAATAGGCGCAAATATCGGAACCTGTATTACAGGCATAATTGCTTCTTTCGGAAGAAGTCTTGCTGCAAAGCGTGTGTCATTTTTACAGAGCTATTTCAATCTTTTCGGCGGTGCGCTGTTTTTGATAGCGGTATTTTTGATCAAGGCCTTTTTGCCCGATTTCAGTAATGTGACGGTAGGTGTTGCAGAGGTGGCGGTTATTCACACTCTTTTTAATCTGATTACGGCTGTTCTGATTCTGCCATTTTATAAACAAATTATTCGTATCACCGAAAAATCGGTTAAATAGCGCGGTGTTTTTGTCATTTTTCCCTCTTGTATTATTTTGGCAATGGGTTTAAAATATGTATTGCTAAAAAATACGGGGGATATAATAATGAATTTTTTCAGACCTAAAATAATAGACACCCTCAGGGACTATTCGGGTAAACAGCTTGTGTCGGATATCGTTGCGGGTGTTATCGTTGCAATTATCGCGCTTCCGCTTTCCATCGCGCTTGCAATAGCTTCGGGCGTTTCGCCTGAAAAGGGACTTTACACCGCGATAGTTGCAGGCTTTGTTATTGCGCTGCTCGGCGGCAGCCGTGTCAATATATCAGGACCTACCGCAGCGTTTGCAGCAATCGTTGCGGGCGTTGTTGCAAAGCACGGCATTGACGGGCTTGTGCTTGCAACGGTCATGGCGGGACTTATGCTTGTTATAATGGGTATTTGCCATGTAGGTGCGCTGATAAAGTACATACCCGCGCCTATTGTTGTCGGCTTTACGTCGGGTGTTGCGGTAACTATCGTTATCGGACAGATAAAGGATTTTCTGGGTCTTACCTTTCCTGAGGGCACCAACGCCATTGAGAGCCTTGAAAAGCTTGAGGCAGTTGCCCACAGTATCACAACGGTAAATCCCGTAGCTGTTATTGTCGGTATCGGCGCGCTTGCAATTCTTATTGCATGGCCGTTTGTAAGCAAAAAAATACCCGGCTCGCTTGTGGCAGTGCTTGTGGGAATGGCAGTTGTTTCAATCGCAAAGCTTGACGTAAATACTATAGGCGATCTTTATCAGATAGAGCGCTCGCTTCCGTCCTTCTCGCTTCCCGCTTTTTCTGTCGACAAGATGGTTGCGGTACTTCCCGATGCGTTTACTATCGCAATTCTTGCGGCTATCGAGTCACTTTTATCCTGCGTCGTGTCTGACAGTATGATAGACGATAAGCACAATTCAAATACCGAGCTTATTGCACAGGGTCTTGGCAATATTGCATCGGGTCTTTTCGGCGGTATTCCCGCAACGGGCGCTATCGCACGTACGGCGGCAAACGTTAAAAACGGCGGCAGAAGTCCGATAGCGGGTATAACCCATGCGGTAGTATTGCTTTTAATTCTTGTACTTCTCATGCCTTACGCTTCGTTTATTCCCATGCCTGTTATTGCCGCAGTTTTGTTTATGGTATCGTATAATATGTGCGAGTGGCAGTCGTTTGTATTTATATGCAAAACTGCACCCTGGACCGACAAGATAATACTTGTGCTTACCTTTGTGTTTACCGTTGTGTTTGACCTTGTAGTTGCAATCGCAGTCGGTATGGTACTCCATCTTCTTATACTTCTTGTAAAAAACCTCATCAAAAAAAGAGCCTGACAGCTCTTTTGAGACTGTCAAAAAAGGCACAGACCGTGAAGAAAAAATCAAATCTCGGCTCCCCTTGTCAGGGGAGCTGGATTTTTGCTTGTAAAAGCAAAAAGACTGAGGGGTAGTAGGGGAGGATATTATCCTCCCGCAACAGCAAA
>JAZPZR010000286.1:0-2376 GCA_045544795.1 Eubacteriales bacterium | reverse complement strand
CGCCTCAAGCACCTTCGGTGCAGTATCTTTTGAAAAATCGCGCGTTGCAATGCGTGTGAGAACTTCGTTTATATCGCTGTCGGGCGAGTGGAACATCCACTTCGCAAAATCTGTAATAAAGGATGGATAAATACCAAAATGATGTGACTCCATAAGACCTGTCAGTCCGCACTCATCGTGGTATTTTTTCATGCTTTTGTATCTGCGTGCCCATTGTTGCGGTACAGGAACGTAGGGTATAACACCCATGTCCCACGTAGCACCCGCAGTGTTTACCATAGAATAGAGTTTTATATTACGGCGCGCCGCCTCTTTTGCCTCACTGTCAAAATACTTGCCCGGTCCCTCAAAATGAATGGCGTAGTCGGCGATAACGTCGGTGACGCCCTCCCTTTCAAGCCGTTCAAACATTTCAAAGGTCACCTCAAGCGTAATCCCCTCGGGAATGTTGCGTATAAGCTCGAGGCGGGGTTTTTCGGGCTGCTTGCCCCAGTTGTATGTCCAAAGTATAAGCTCTTTGTCCTCGGGCAGTGCATTTTTTATCATGTTAAGGAGTAGCGGGTAGTCGTAGCAGGGCCACCAGCCGGGATTTGGCTTGTCAACCTTTCTCTTGCCGTTTTCGTCCATGTTTTCACGTCGGAACATCATGGACGTGTTGGTGTCACGACTTCGAAATTCGCACGATTCGCCCACGAGCACAACGCCCTTAAAGCCGGGGTGTTTTTTAAAAATACCGCCGTAAAGCTCGTTGTAAAATGCCTGTCCCTCTTCGCCCTCGGGATAGGCTTCGTTACGAAGATAGCTGTACATATACACGTCAAGTCCGTAGCCTTCGGCGCGGTAAATAATATCATTAAAATCCCTTGGACCTGCAGATGACATGTCAGACCCGCGCACAAACAGTAAAATTGCGGTATAGCCCGCATGCGCAATAGCCAGAAGGTGCTCATTCGGAAAATCGTCCAGACCGAAACCGCTGTGGACCATTCGCGTTTTGTAAAGAGGGGAGTGGATGGTGTTTTGTATGTCGATAAACGGCCCCTCGGCAAAGTTCATAAGGTCCTCAAGGTAAAAGCCCGCCTGCATAAGCGCACGGCTGTTACCGCCCTTTAAGGTGATATAATCTTCTTTGACTATAATCTGATAATCTCCCTCGGCAATAGTACTGTCGGGAGTGTAAATTATCGCATTTTTTTGTGTCTTATCTGTTGTAAGTGTGACATATACACCCATTGATACAAAAAAGTAATCAACAAGGTCGCGCGCGGCTGTGTATAAAATGCGGTCGGCATTTTCGGGAATAATAATTTTCCAACCGTCAGTTATCTCAACCTGATTTTCAGAGCATACTGCAAACGGCATGCGCCTGTTTTTTTTATGTATTTCAAGCATGCGCTCGCGGAATTGATAATTTCTCTCTGACATAACAATCACCTCAGACATATTATATAAAAAGTATATCTATATTTCAAGAATCAATCAGGGGACGGTTCTGTGATTGATTAAAAAGCAGATGGGGAAAACCATCTGCTTTTTGCTATTTTTTATCGTACGCGGGGTTTATCGCGTAAATGTTTTTGCTGTCAAGCCGCTCGGTCACGTTACGAAGCGCCTCACCGAAATTACTCATTCAAACAAATACCCTGAGTCCCGCTTGACAGCTGGGATTTTCGATATTTTTCAATTAGTTGCTATATTTTGATATACCGTTGATTTTTACTATTGGGTTTATCAGGAATTGTCATCTGTACAAGTCCTGCTTTGATCGCAGGATGCAGATAATTCTTTCGGAAAGTTTCTTTTGATTTAAGTCCCAGAAGCTCCATAATTTTAACTGTAGTATATGGAGTGTCATATTCCATAACAGACAGTAATTTTTTAACGTACTCCGACATATCACGGGCCTTGATCTTATTCGGCTTTGTAAAAATATATCTTTGCTGTGCGCTTTTGCGGAATTGTAATGACAAGGCCTTTTTCGATCAGCTCCTTGCCGCTGACCGTAAAGCTGCTGTCATCATCGGCATCTGTAAATCGATAGGTGGCGTTTTCGTCAATCGCACGTAGGTCAAACCGTGCTGTTTCGTAGGGCGCGTCTTCTCTGCGGAACAACTGAATGATACCGTCGTTTTGTGTCGGTCTGTGGAATTGAGAACCGCTCCAGACATCAGTACTGTCAGACATTTGGGTAAGCGGATAGAAGTCCTCGTAAAAATACGGACGAACCCGCAGATACTCCTCGCAGTATTTCTTGACGAACTCGATTTCCTCACGGGTTTTACCGAAGGGGATTCGGGAGTCCATAGTATATGCTGTGCTCAATGAACCGGAATAAGCACTGCGGATACGGTAGGCATCAAAGATACGCCCTGTACC
>JAZPZR010000285.1:0-16119 GCA_045544795.1 Eubacteriales bacterium | reverse complement strand
ATAAAAAAGAGAAAAGTGTTGCATAAAAGTAAAAAATGCAACACTTTTCTTTCATTTTGTTGTTCTACAGGATTTTATTAGTTTCATTTTTCCTTGTTTTTTCTGGCTTTTTGCGTTCCGGAGAATTTTTACATCCCCTTTGTTATTTGGCTAAAACAACGGCAGCTCCGCTCTGTACTTTTTTTGCGCCGACGCGGACAGTAACCTCACCCTTGTCATATGCACGCACAATTGCAACTGCTCTGCCTTCAAACAAGTGGCAACGGTTGTCGCCGTACCGGTCCTCGTTTTTGGGGTCACCGCTGAAAACTCCCAAAAGCTCGCATCCGTCAACGATGCAGGAGATCTCATTCATTGCATCGGGTATGCGGTTGCCGTCCTTGTCAACAAGCTGTATTTCAAAATAACACAGATCGCGCCCATCTGCCTTAAAGCTATCATGTTCGGGTGTGACCGTAATTTTTGCGGGTGCGCCGACAGTTACGATGCTGTCACGCCCGCACTCTTTGCCGTCTGCGTAGCAAACCGCTGTAAGCGTTCCCTTTTCATAGGGGATATCCATTGTCGCGATAGCCTTTTCGGGCGCGCTTTTTCCGACCGTTTTGCCGTTTAATATCCACTCCACCTCGTCGCACGTGGTGTACACCTCGCACTTTACGGGACTACCGATATAGCTTTCGTCAAAGGTCCACGTATCATGTACGTCGTACCAATGCCACTTTGTGCCCGAATACCCTTCGCCGTAGTGTTCGGGGTGTGTTGTAAAGATTTTAACAGGTGCTATGCCCTTGTCACTCCATACTGCCTCGCGGAAGTATGATTGCGGGCGTCTGTGTCCGCACAGATCAAAGTCACCCTGCCAGCAGGAACGCCAAGGATAGTCTGCAAGGCTTATGCTGTCCATATATCCGTCACGCGCCCAGATACCGCGACCCGTACCCGCTTCACCCAAATTATCGTGAGCCGTCCAGGTAAAGTCACCGATAACGTAGGGCAGATCCTTTACCTTCTGCCATGAATCGAAAAACGTCAGCGCGTGCGTTTCCGAGCCCCATATAACACGCTTAGGAAAACGTTCGTGGTCAGGCTCGTATCTTCTGTACAGATAGTTATATCCGCAGATATCGAGCGGTGCAAAATGCTTTTCGGTGCGGTCTGCCCAGTTGGGTGTACGCATATCGATATTTTCTTCGTAATTGCTTGAAAGGTACTTATTATTAAAATATTCTACGTAATCATCAGGGTCGGTATCTGCATGATTTACTCCCATGTTATAGACTGCCGTTGTCATAAGCCTTGTATCGTCAATACTGCGCGCTTTGTCTGCAAGCTTTGTCACCCATTCGTAAGTGCCCTCCCAGCCTGCCGCTTCGGGAATCTCGTTGCCGATAGAATAGCTGATAACAGACGGATGATTTCTGTCGCGTAGCACCGCCGACTCGATATCTCTTTCCCAATGATCGTTAAAGAAAAGGTGGTAGTTTAAATTTCCGCCCTTTATTATCTGCCAGCAGTCGAAAAACTCGTCCATTATCATAATACCGAGCTCGTCGCAAAGCTCAAGCATTACGGTAGAGGGCGGGTTGTGAGCCGAGCGAATCGCGTTAAAGCCTGCGTTTTTGAGGTTTAAAAGCTTTCTTCTGCATGCCGCAGGATATTCTGCAGCACCCAGCACACCGTGGTCGTGGTGAATACAACCGCCCTTTAAATTAAGCGGCTTGCCGTTAAGTAAAAATCCGTTTGTGCTGTCTGCAGAAATAGTGCGTATGCCGAATTTACGGCAGTCTGTGTCAACTACCGCGCCGTTTTGGATAATTTCCGTTTTAAGCGTGTAAAGATAGGGGTCTTCCGTGTCCCACAGCTTTGCGTTTTCTACTTTAAAATCAAAGGTGAGGTCAGTCTTTTTACTATCGATCGATACGCTTTTTTCACTTGACAGAACGGTGCTTCCGTCTTTGTCAACGATACTGCATACAACCGTTACGTCTGCGCTCTTATCGGCAGTTACCGTAATTTCTGCTTTTACGCTGTCGGTCGCGGGTGTTTTTATAAATATGTCACGCGGCTCAATGCGGATATCTCCGCCCGTCCACAAAAACACGTCGCGGTAAAGTCCCGCTCCCGAATACCAGCGGGAAGACGGCTGAAGCGCGTTTGTCACGATCTTGAGCTTGTTTGTGATACCCTTTATAATATCTTTTGATAAATCAACCGTAAAGGGTGTGTAGCCGTGCGGGTGCATGGTAAGATAATGCTCGTTTATTGTGACTGATGCGCACATGTACGCTCCGTCAATATCAAGTATAACGCTTTTTGCATTTTCATCCACCGTGAAATATTTTACATATTTACCGACTCCGCTTTGGAAAAAGCCGTTCGATGCACCGCCCTGCGCGTCCTTGCTTCTTGGGAGCGTTATAGAATAGTCGTTTGGCAGATCGACCTTTTTGTTTTTATATCTTCCGTCTACCGACAGATACCAATCCTTTGAAATGCATGTTCTTTTCATATGATCTCCTTATAGTAAAATACCCACACGCCTGTCGTGTGGGTATTTTTGATTAATAGATGGGGAACTTCTCGCAAAGCGCGATAACTTCTTTTGTAACGCGCTCCTTGTTGCCTTCGAAATCGTCGATGATGTCGGCGATCCAGCCTGCGATAAGCTTCATTTCAGGCTCTTTAAAGCCACGTGTTGTAACAGCGGGTGTGCCGATACGAAGACCGCTTGTGATAAAGGGTGAAAGAGGCTCCTGCGGAATGGTGTTTTTGTTTGCAGTGATGTGAACCTCGTCAAGACGGTGCTCAAGCTCTTTACCTGTAATGCCCTTGTTTACAAGCTTTAACAGCATAAGATGGTTGTCTGTACCGCCCGATACTATCTCAATACCGCGCGCCATAAGCTCGTCGCAAAGAACCTTTGCGTTTTTAACGACCTGCTCACCGTAAGCCTTGAACTCAGGTGTGAGCGCCTCACCAAGCGCTACAGCCTTTGCCGCGATGATGTGCATAAGAGGACCGCCCTGTGTGCCGGGGAAGATTGCCTTGTCGATCTGCTTTGCAAGTTCCTCTGTGCAAAGAATCATACCGCCGCGGGGACCGCGGAGTGTCTTATGGGTCGTTGTCGTAACAACGTGAGCGTAGGGTACGGGTGAGGGATGAACGCCCGCCGCAATAAGACCTGCGATGTGCGCCATGTCAACCATAAGATATGCGCCGACCTTGTCTGCAATCTCACGGCAACGCTTGAAATCAATAATTCTTGAATAAGCAGAAGCGCCTACAACGATGAGCTTGGGCTTGCACTCGGTTGCAATTTTTTCCATCTCATCGTAGTCTATCATTTCAGTTTCTTTGTTTACGCCGTAGGGTACGATGTTAAAGTACTTACCTGAAATGTTAACAGGTGAGCCGTGTGAGAGATGACCGCCCTCAGAAAGATTCATACCCATAACGGTGTCACCGGGGTTAAGAAGCGCAAAGAATACCGCAAGGTTTGCAGAAGCGCCGCAGTGAGGCTGAACGTTAGCATGCTCTGCGCCGAAAAGCTTTTTAGCGCGCTCTCTTGCAATGTCCTCAACAATATCAACGCACTGACAGCCGCCGTAATAGCGCTTGCCGGGATAACCCTCGGCGTATTTGTTTGTAAGTACGCCGCCTGCCGCAAGAAGCACTGCCTCTGATACGATGTTCTCAGATGCGATAAGCTCAATGTTGTGGCGCTGACGTGTAAGCTCTTTTTCGCAAGCAGATGCAACGTCTGCATCGAATTTACTCAAATTCTCAAAAAAATTCATTTCTCTTTTCCTCTTTTATTTAAAGTATTTTACTGCCGATTCAAACATGCGGATGTCGTATTCACCCGGTACGTTTTTGTAAAGACCTGCGCCGATACGCTCGCTGTGACCCATTTTACCGAATACTCTGCCGTCAGGAGAGGTGATACCCTCAATTGCGGCAACAGAATCGTTGGGGTTAAAGCGGATGTTGTCAGTTGCATTTCCGTCAAAGTCAACGTACTGCGTTGCAATCTGACCGTTATCTGAAAGCTGTTTTACAAGCTCAGGAGATGCAAGGAAGCGACCCTCACCGTGCGAGATGGGTACGTTTACAATGTCGCCTACCTTCATGAGTGATAACCAGGGTGATTTTGTCGAAGCAATACGTGTGCGTACGATTCTCGACTGATGGCGCGAGATCGTGTTAAAGGTAAGTGTGGGACAGTTTTCGTCCGTGTCGATTATCTTACCGTAAGGCACAAGACCCAGCTTTATAAGAGCCTGGAAGCCGTTACAGATACCGCACATAAGACCGTCGCGGTTATCAAGCAGGTCGTGAACGCCGTTTTTGATAGCCTCGTTTCTGAAGAATGCAGTAATAAACTTACCGCTTCCGTCAGGCTCGTCACCGCCCGAAAAACCGCCGGGGATGAATATCATCTGTGAGTTTTTGAGCGCGTCCGCAAATTTTTCAGTGCTTCTCTTAAGACCGTCTGCGCTTAAGTTGTTGATTACCATTATTTCAGGCTCAGCACCTGCATCGCGTACCGCCTTTGCCGAGTCGAATTCACAGTTTGTGCCGGGGAATGCGGGGATAAGAACCTTCGGCTTTGCAACCTTTATAGCAGGAGCCTTTCTTTCGGCGCTGTCATATGAGTATGTTGTGATACCGATGCCCTTTTGCTCAATGTTACAGCTGTAAACGCTCTCAAGCTTGTCCTCGTACTTGTTAAGGAGACACTCACCGCAAACGCACTCGTCACCGTATACGAATTTGTTGTCTTCGGTGACTGTACCGATAAGTGTTGCACCCTCGATATCCTCTGCAGACTCTAATATAAATGATGCGTAGTTATATCCGAAAATTTCATCGAGTGAAAGCTTTTCAAACTTAAAGCCATAGCCGTTACCGAAGCACATTTTCATAACAGCCTCACCGATGCCGCCCATACCCGGAGTATAAGCCGCCTTGACAGCGCCTTTTCTCATAAGAGCCGTAACTCTGTCAAAGAGCGCAACGAGTGATGCCGTAACGGGAAGTCCGTTTTCGTCTGTATCTGCCTTGAGTAAGAATACCTTGCTGCCTGCCGTTTTAAACTCAGGAGAGATAACGTCCTTTACCTTGCCCGTGGTTACCGCAAAGGAAACGAGTGTGGGAGGTACGTCAAGATCTTCAAACGAGCCGCTCATCGAGTCCTTACCGCCGATCGAGCCGATACCAAGCTCCATCTGTGCCTTGAATGCGCCAAGAAGTGCCGCAAGCGGCTTGCCCCAACGCTTTGCATCCTTACCGGGTCTTTCAAAGTACTCCTGGAAGGTGAGGTATACGTCTGTGAAGTCAGCGCCAGTTGCGATAAGCTTGCAGACAGATTCAACAACTGCAAGATATGCGCCGTGATAGGGACTGTCAGAGGTTATAAAGGGGTTATAGCCAAACGACATGAAGGAAACGTCGTCGGTATGCTTTTTCTCAACAGAGATCTTCTGTACCATTGCCTGAATGGGAGTAAGCTGATTTTTACCGCCGAAGGGCATAAGCACGGTGCCTGCGCCGATGGTCGAGTCAAATCTTTCTGAAAGACCGCGCTTTGAACAGGTGTTAAGGTCGGTAGCAGTTGCCTTTAAGTTGTCTGTGAAACTGCCCGAAACCTCTTTCTTTGTGCACTTTGAAGCCGCGGGTGCGATGGAAATATGCTTGTCAGCGCCGTTTGAATTTAAGAATTCACGGCTGATATCAACGATAGTCTTGCCGTTCCAATGCATAACGAGTCGGGCAGACTCTGTTACCTTTGCAACGGGACATGCCTGAAGATTTTCCTTTTCAGCGTGAGCAAGGAAAGCGTCGACGTCCTTTGCTTCAACAACGACAGCCATTCTCTCCTGCGATTCACTTATCGCAAGCTCTGTACCGTCAAGACCGTCGTACTTTTTGGGTACTGCGTTAAGGTCAATTTCAAGACCGTCTGCAAGCTCACCGATAGCAACCGATACACCGCCTGCACCAAAGTCGTTACATCTTTTTATCATGCGGGTAACCTCTTCGTTTCTGAAAAGACGCTGAAGCTTGCGCTCTTCGGGAGCGTTACCCTTCTGTACCTCTGCGCCACAGCTTTCGAGTGACTTTGAGGTGTGTGATTTTGACGAGCCTGTAGCACCGCCGCAACCGTCACGGCCTGTGCTTCCGCCAAGAAGGATTACGATATCACCGGGGTCGGGTCTTTCACGGCGAACGTTCTTTGCGGGAGCCGCCGCAACGACCGCGCCTATCTCCATACGCTTTGCCGCATAGCCGGGGTGATATATTTCATCAACAATACCTGTCGCAAGACCTATCTGGTTACCGTAGGATGAGTAGCCTGCCGCCGCACCCGTAACGATCTTTCTCTGCGGGAGCTTGCCGGGGATAGTTTCAGCTACAGGCACAAGCGGGTCTGCCGCACCCGTTACACGCATAGCGCCGTAAACGTAAGCGCGTCCTGAAAGCGGGTCACGAATGGCACCGCCGATACATGTTGCGGCACCGCCGAACGGCTCTATCTCTGTGGGGTGGTTGTGCGTTTCGTTTTTGAAAAGAAGAAGCCACGGCTCAGATACACCGTCAACGTCAACGTCGATTTTTACGGTACATGCGTTTATCTCTTCCGACTCGTCAAGCTTTGCAAGCTTGCCCGCTTTTTTGAGGTGCTTAACGGCAACCGTTGCGATATCCATAAGGCAAATCGGCTTTTTAACGCCAAGGCTTTCGCGTGTTGAAATATACTCTGCCCATGCGCTCTCAAGAAGAGCATCCTCAAACTTTACGTCATCGATGACCGTGAGGAAGGTGGTGTGACGGCAGTGGTCAGACCAATAGGTGTCTATCATTCTTATTTCTGTAATGGTGGGGTCGCGCTTTTCCGACTTGAAGTAGTTCTGACAAAAAGCAATATCCTCCGCATCCATTGCAAGACCGTATTCCGACACAAAATTCTCAAGTCCCGCTCTGTCAAGCTTGGTAAACCCGTCAAGAGTTTTAACTGTTGTGGGAATCTCGTACTCGACCTTAAGAGTTTCGGGGAGTGCAAGGTCAGCCTCGCGCGCTTCAACGGGGTTGATAACGTATTTTTTTATCTCTGCAATATCGGCATCGGTAAGATTTCCGTAAAGCACGTATACCTTTGCCGAACGGATAAGCGGGCGGTCGCCCTGTGAAATGATCTGAATACACTGCGCCGCCGAGTCTGCGCGCTGGTCAAACTGACCGGGCAGATACTCTACCGCGAAAACGCACGAAGCGCCGTCTGTTTCTATACTTTCCGTGCAGATATCAGTCTGCGGTTCGGAAAATACCGTGTTTTTTGAACGTTCAAAAAGCGTATCGCTTATATTTTCTGCGTCGTATCTGTTGATAAGGCGCACGTCGGTAAGTCCGCTTATACCAAGGAGATTTTTCGCATCCGAAAGAAGCGACATCGCCTCATGCGCAAGCTCCTTTTTCTTTTCTACATATACTCTGTATACCATCTTAATCCTCCAGACCCTTGAGCGCTCTTTGACCTATATCGTGTCTGTAAAAAGCACCCTCGAACTGTATTTTGTCAACAAGTGCGTAAGCACCGTCGATTGCCGATTTGAGAGTGTCGGCAACGGCTGTTGCACCGAGCACGCGTCCGCCGTTTGTGACAAGCTTGCCGTCCTCATACTTTGCGCCTGCGATGTAAACGCTGTCTGCAATATCGGAAGGAACTGTCATTTCAAAGCCTTTTTTATAGCTTACGGGGTACCCTGCCGATGCCATGATAACACAGCATGCATTTGCGTCCTTGAACTTGACTTCGGTGCTCTCAAGCGTGCCGTCGGTCGTTGCTTTCATAACTGTGAGCAGGTCGCTTTCAAGAAGGGGAAGCACTACCTGTGTTTCGGGATCGCCGAAACGGCAGTTATATTCAATTACCTTGGGTCCGTCCTTTGTGATCATAAGACCGAAATAAAGACAGCCGCGGAAGGTGCGTCCCTCTTTATTCATAGCATCTATGGTGGGTATAAATATTTTTTCCATGCACACCTTTGCTATATCTTCTGTATAATAAGGGTTGGGAGCAACGGTGCCCATCCCGCCTGTGTTAAGACCTGTGTCATTGTCTCCTGCACGCTTGTGGTCCATTGAAGATACCATCGGCTTTACGCACTTGCCGTCGGTAAAGGCAAGCACCGATACCTCAGGACCTTCTAAAAACTCTTCGATAACAACGTTGTCACCGCTTTTGCCAAACGCCTTGTCGCGCATCATTGAAATGACCGCCGCCTTTGCCTCATCTCTTGTCATAGCGATTATAACGCCTTTACCCAGAGCAAGACCGTCAGCCTTTACAACGGTGGGAATGGGAGCGCTCTCAAGATACTTAAGTGCGCTTTGCTCGTCCGAAAATACCTCGTACTTTGCTGTGGGGATCCCGTACTTTTTCATAAGGTTTTTGGAAAAGACCTTACTGCCCTCGATTATTGCGGCATTAGCCGCAGGACCAAAGCAGGGAATACCCTTTTCACTCAGTGCGTCGACACAGCCGAGCACAAGCGGGTCATCGGGTGCGACGACCGCGTAGTCAACTGCGTTTTCCACCGCGAATTTCACTATATTTTCAATATCCGTTGCGGCAATGTCGATGCAGGTCGCATCGTTTTTCATACCGCCGTTACCGGGAAGTGCAAATATCTCGGTAACCTCTTTGTTCTCTTTTATCTTTTTAATAATGGCGTGCTCGCGTCCGCCGCCGCCTACTACAAGTATTTTCATGCTTTTTTCCTCATCAATGGTGGAACAGACGCATGCCTGTAAATGCCATTGCCATGTCATACTTGTCACAGCACTCGATAACGAGGTCGTCGCGGATAGAACCGCCAGGCTGTGCAATATATTTTACGCCGCTCTTTTTAGCGCGCTCAATGTTGTCTGAGAAGGGGAAGAAAGCATCTGAACCGAGTGCCACGCCGTCGATAGTGTCAAGATACTCGCGCATCTCTTTTTCTGTAAGCGGTTCGGGTCTCTCGGTAAAGTATTTCTGCCAGATACCCTCTGCGCAAACGTCCTCTTCGTTTTTGTTGATGTAGCCGTCGATAACGTTATCTCTGTCAGGACGTCCGAGCGTGGGAAGGAAGGGAAGGTTAAGTACCTTTTCGTGCTGACGTAAAAACCATGTGTCAGCCTTTGTGCCTGCAAGGCGTGTGCAGTGGATTCTCGACTGCTGACCTGCGCCGACACCGATAGCCTGTCCGTCTGTTGCGAAGCATACTGAATTTGACTGTGTATATTTGAGTGTGATAAGCGCGATGATAAGGTCGCGTACCGCACTTTCGGGAAGCTCCTTGTTTGCAGTTACCATGTTTGCAAGAAGCTCGCGGTTTATCTCAAAGTTGTTTCTGCCCTGCTCAAAGGTGATGCCGAATACCTGCTTTGTCTCCTGAACTGCAGGAACGTAGTCGGGATCGATTTTGACGATGTTGTAGTTACCCTTTCTCTTTGACTTGAGTATCTCAAGTGCCTCAGGCTCATATCCCGGAGCAATAACACCGTCAGATACCTCGCGCTTGAGCATAAGCGCCGTAGTTACGTCACATACGTCGGAAAGCGCAACCCAGTCACCGAACGAGCACATTCTGTCAGTACCTCTCGCTCTTGCATAAGCACAGCCGAGGGGCGAATCGTCAAGACCCTCGATGTCGTCAACAAAGCAAGCCTTTTTAAGCTTGTCCGAAAGCGGAATGCCGACTGCCGCCGAGGTGGGTGATACGTGCTTGAAGGATGCAACTGCGGGAAGACCGAGTGCCTCTTTTATCTCCTTTACAAGCTGCCAGCTGTTGAAAGCATCAAGAAAATTGATGTAGCCGGGGCGGCCGCAAAGAATCTCTATCGGAAGCTCGCTTCCGTCTGCCATGTATATCTTGGAAGGCTTCTGGTTGGGGTTACAACCGTACTTAAGTTCAAATTCTTTCATTCCGGTTCTCCTTATTTGTTTTTATTTATCATTCTGTTTGTCTTTTCGCCTGTTGCAAGGTCGGTGTAACGGACGTAGAGTGAGATCTTGTTATCATCGTCAAGCGCATTCCACAGTTTTTCGGTAAACTCGTCGATGTCATCGGGAATTGCAACTCTTTCAGGCTCGCCCTGGAAGGTGGGGATGGGGTTGCCGTCGCACACGTAGGTGTGGATAAAGTGACCCAGACCCGAAAGCGCGGGATAGTGGAAGCCGTAGCGGTTGCATGCAGTACCTTCTGCATCTGCGCTTTTTAAAATGCTCATTTTGTATGTAAAGTCACCGTCGGCAAAGGTGAGCATACCCGAAATTCTGGGAGTGAGGTTGGGAGCGTCCGGCTCAAACTCACGGCTTGCCAGCGCGCAGTCAAAGCCCTTGCCTGCCTTAAGACCCTCGTAAACGGTGTCAGTCTGGTCACCGTTTGTAACGATGAGGTTGTTTTCGTACTCGCGGATAGCCGCATAGATAATAAGGCTGGGGTCTTCTACCTTTGATGCGTCAAACGGCTCTGTGAAAACTGCGCCGTCGCGCTCTGTGAAGATCCTGTTTCTGCTGTTTGCGCTTCTGCCCATTATAAAATAAGCGGAAACCGCATTTTTTCCGTCTGCCGACTTACCGATAACGATGCCGCGGCCGACGTATGAGTTGCCTTTAATAAGCTCTGCGATGTCATTTATCTTATAGATGTCCATTTCATTTCTCCAATTCCGCGCATACCTTTTCCAAGGCTCTCGGAAGTATCTTCCACTCCGCCTCTTCCATAACGCGCTTTTGTAATATTTCGGGTGTGTCACCCTCTTTTACTTCGACCGCCTTTTGCATGATAATGCGTCCGCCGTCGGGAATTTCGTTTACAAAGTGTACCGTAGCGCCCGTCACCTTAACGCCTTTTGCAAGCGCCGCCTCATGCACGTAAAGACCGTAAAAGCCTTTGCCGCAAAAAGAGGGGATAAGTGAGGGGTGTACGTTTATTATTCTTTCGGGGTAAGCGCTTGTAAAGCTTTCTGACAAGATCGACATAAAGCCTGCAAGCACGATTATGTCAATGCCGTTTTCGGTCAGCGCATCCTTTATTTTCTGCTCAAACTCCGCCTGAGAGCCGCCACACTCGGATTTTAAAATGACCCTGGTGTCAATGCCCGCATTTTTCGCGCGTGTGAGCGCATATGCATCGCGGTTGTTGGAAATAACGAGCGTGATTTTACCGCTTTTGATAATTCCTGAGACTTGCGCATCAATAAGCGCCTGAAGGTTTGTACCGCCGCCCGAAACGAGCACCGCTATTTTTGCCCCTGTCATCTGAGTATTACCTTTTCTTCTGACTCGATGATGTTTCCGATTACGTAAGCATCCTCACCGTGAGCCTTAAGTATCTCAAGTGCGCGGTCAGCATCCTCTTTTGCAACGACAACGCTCATACCTACACCCATGTTGAAGGTGTTGAACATGTCTCTTTCACTGATGCCGCCTTTTTTAGCAATAAGGTCGAAGATGGGGAGCACCTTTACTGCAGACTTGTCGATATCAGCGCCCAGACCGTCGGGAATCGATCTCGGTATGTTCTCGTAAAAGCCGCCGCCTGTGATGTGTGAAATACCCTTAACCTTAACTTCATCAATAAGAGCAAGAATTGACTTTACGTAAAGGCGGGTGGGAGTGAGAAGCGTTTCGCCTACAGACTTACCGCCAAGCTCCTCTACAGGTGAGGTGATGTCTGCATTTTCAATATCGAACACTTTTCTTACGAGTGAAAAACCGTTTGAGTGAACACCGCTTGAAGCCATGGCGATAACAACGTCGCCTGCGCGCATTGTGGTGTTGTCAATGATCTTTTTCTTGTCAACGATGCCTGTGCAGTAGCCTGCAAGGTCGTAATCCTCTTCGGGCATAAGACCGGGATGCTCTGCAGTCTCACCGCCGATAAGCGCACAGCCCGACTGCACACAGCCCTCAGCCACGCCTGCTACGATCTCAGCAATCTTTTCGGGGTAGTTTTTACCGCAAGCGATATAGTCGAGGAAGAAAAGCGGCTTTGCACCGCAGCATATAATGTCGTTTGCACACATTGCAACACAGTCGATACCGATAGTGTCGTGCTTGTCCATAAGCTGTGCAAGCTTTATCTTTGTGCCGACGCCGTCAGTACCCGCAACGAGTACAGGCTCGGATATACCCGTAAGGTCAAGACCGAAGCAACCGCCGAAGCCGCCGACGTCGTCAAGACAACCTTCGTTTTTTGTGCGGTTAATATGCTTTTTCATAAGTTCTACAGCCTTGTAGCCCGCGGTAATATCAACACCCGCTGCAGCGTAGCTGTCTGATTTTGACTGATTCATAGTAATTTATTCCTTTCCGTTCCAGCAATATGTACATAATTTACATTCGTCAATACCGATTGCCTTTATAACGCCCTCAAGCGATTGAAAATCAAGTGTTGTAAAGCCGAACTTTTTACAGATCGCCTTGCGCAGATTTTTACCGCGCTCCGTGTCACCGTCACTGTACTCCTCAAGATACTTAAAGCCCTCTTCACCCTCAAGCTCAAAGATGACGCGTCTTGCAATAAGCTCCATCTCGTCGTTTGAGCGTGAGAAGTTAAGATACTTGCAGTTGTACATGATAGGCGGGCATGCGGAACGCATGTGAACCTCTTTTGCGCCGTGGTCGTAAAGAAAGTCGACCGTGCCCTTGAGCTGTGTACCGCGGACGATAGAATCGTCAACAAACAGCAGCTTGTTATCATTTATTATTTCGTGGACGGGAATCTGCTTCATTTTTGCAACCTTCTGACGCTCTGTCTGCTTTGAAGGCGTAAAGCTTCTCGCCCAGGTGGGCGTGTACTTGATAAAAGCGCGCGCATACGGCTTGTGGCTTGCGTTTGCATAGCCGATAGCATGGGGGACGCCCGAATCGGGCACACCGCCGACGTAATCGACCTCCTGCGCAAGTCCGCGCTCTTTATCGAGGGCTGCGAGTATCTCTCCGTTTTTATAACGCATCATCTCAACGTTTACACCCTCGTAGGTAGAGGTGGGGTAGCCGTAGTATGACCATAAAAACGAGCATATACGCATTTCCTTACCGGGAGGAACAAGCTGTGTCATGCTGTCGGGTGTGAGTTCTACCACCTCTCCCGGTCCCAACTCGCGCTCATCCTCGTAGCCAAGCTTCTGATAAGCAAACGCCTCGAACGATACTGCGTAGCCGTCCTCACGCTTGCCGACAGATATGGGTATACGTCCCATTTTATCGCGGGCGGCAATGAGGTTGCCGCCCTCCTTGAGTATAAGTATAGATGCCGTGCCTTCGATCTTATCCTGCGCGAAGCGGATACCCTCGGCAAAGCTGTCTTTCTGGTTTATAAGTGCGGCAGCAAGCTCGGTCGAGTTTACGTTACCGCTTGTCATAGCGTTGAACTGACCGCCTTTTTCGAGGTATCTTTCGATAAGAGCCTCAGCATTGTTGATAACGCCGATAACGCATATCGCGTATTTGCCCAGCCTTCCGCGTATAAGCAGCGGCTGCGGATCAAAGTCACTTATGATGCCGATGGCAGAATTGCCGGACATCTCGTCAAAGATACCCTCGAACTTTGTGCGAAAGGGTGAGTTCTGAATGTTATGAATGTCACGCTGCAGACCGATCTTTTCATCGTATGCCGCCATACCGCCGCGGCGGGTGCCCAGATGCGAATGATAGTCTGTGCCGAAAAATACGTCGCCTATAGCGTCATTTTTACTTACGACGCCGAAAAATCCACCCATTACCTGTTCTCCTTATGCGAAGAAAAGCTTTGAAAGTGTCATGGGATCGATATACTCTCCGTTTTTATATACACGCATGTTGCCCGATGCGATCTCGTCAATGAGCATTACGTTGCCTTCGGGGTCGTAGCCGAACTCAAATTTGATATCGTACATGACAAGACCCTTTTCTTTGAGGTCGTCAGCAACGATCTTTGTGATCGGCTGAGTCATGAGCTTTATGTCTTCGTACTGCTTGTCTGTCATGACGCCGAGAGCAACAAGACCCTCTTTTGTAACGAGCGGGTCACCCTTTTCGTCGTTTTTAAATGTCATTTCAACGTAAGCGGGAAGGTCGGCACCCTCTTCGATGTAATCACCGTAACGGCGGATAAAGCTGCCTACTGCTTTGTAGCGGCAGATGACCTCAAGTCCGTGACCGAATACCTTTGCAGGAAGAACTTCCATTGTAGTATCGTTAAGATCAGCGCTTACGTAATGTGTCTTGATGCCTGCGGCATTTATCTTTTCAAAGAAATATATCGACATGCGGAGATTTACGTCGCCTACACCCTCGATCGTAAGTCCGACTGAGTTTTCGCCCGGATCGAACACGCCGTCTTTACCTGTGCAGTCGTCCTTGAACTTGAGAAGGCAGTTGCCGTTTTCGAGAGCGAATACGTTTTTCGTTTTACCTGTGTAAATAAGCTTCTTTTCCATTTTTTGTTTCTCCTTTTATGTTAAAAATTATTTATTTAATAACTCAATTACCTTTGCGTCTTTTTCAAGGACCTTTGCAGCATCGTCCGCACGCTTTTTGTCAAGCTTTTTGGCAAGTTCCTTATCCTCGACTGCAAGAATCTGTGCACAGAGGAGCGCTGCGTTACCGCCGCCGTTTATTGCAACCGTTGCAACAGGGATGCCTGTGGGCATCTGTACCGTTGAAAGAAGTGCATCCATTCCGTCAAGATTGGAAGACTTACAGGGTATTCCGATTACGGGAAGCGTGGTGTTTGCGGCAATCGCACCTGCAAGGTGTGCCGCCATGCCCGCCGCCGCGATTATCGCGCCAAAGCCGTTTTCTCTCGCGTTCAAAGCGAAGTCACGCGCTTCAACGGGCGTACGGTGTGCAGAATAAATGTGTACTTCATACGGAATTTCAAGCGACTCAAGCATATCCGTCGCTTTTTTGATTATGGGCATGTCGCTGTCACTGCCCATTACGATTCCAACTTTTTTCATCTGTAGATCCTCCTGAAATTAATGTAAAAAGGCACACTTACCCCTGCGGAGTAAATGTGCCCAGACGGTCGGCAATAATACCATGTTATTTTTGCTCCCTTGCGGTGCTCCGCAAAATTCCGTCGGTCACAAAAACAACACAGTTATTGTATCACAATATTATATATTAGTCAATAAATTCAGTATATATTTTCTTATTTGTACATTATCCATAAGCGCATGTCAGTTTCACCCCTGTTCGCATATGCAAAATAGGGAATAAACTTGGCTTTTATCTGTTCGGTTTTTATCTCGTCAGAGTAAAGACCCTCAACATCCTCACGGATTGCCGAGTGTGTAATCGTGGGGAGTGACAGGGCTTTGTCAAACCCGAACTCAACCTCATTTCCTGTAAGGGAAATATTTCCCAGATAACCTTCGTTGTCAACGCCTTCCATACAGTAGAAAAGAGGACCGTAGCAGAGTGCAACGCTTCCGCGGTCGGCGCGTACATGGCTGTTTGCACGCATGTAACGAATTTCAAACGGCATATTTATAGCAATTTCCTCGTTCGGCTTTGCATCAATATACACAAATCCGTCAACTGCCTGAATATCTTTTCCGTTTACAGTCATTGATTTACACCAGTACGGCTTGCGGAGTGCCAGCTTTTTATTTTGCGAAACGGTGATAATAACGCTGTCCTCAAAGGGATATTCCGTCTTTTGTGTAACGGTACAGCCGTTAATGTCTGCAGTTGATTGCATGTATTGGTTTACGTAGATAATATCATCGGTATAGGTGTAGCAAAGCTCGGAAATAAGCGGGATAAAGCGGGTGACGTTGGGCGGACAGCAGGAGCAGGAGAACACCTCAACGCGCTCTGTAATTGCAAACTTTCTGAAATCCAGGTCGTTGCGGATATAACGCGGCTGCGCGGCAAACTCACGCTGAGCAAGGTCTATCTCCTGTGAATTTACGTAGAAAAACGACTTGCCGTCAAGCGACACGCCCGATAAAAATCCGTTGTATATTATGCGCTCGACCGTATCTGCATAAATGCTTCTTTCGGGATGTAAAAGCTGCATTCTTTTTGCAAACATGGCAAGCGAAATTGCAGCGCATGTCTCTGCGTAAGCGGTGTCG
>JAZPZR010000284.1:0-5170 GCA_045544795.1 Eubacteriales bacterium | reverse complement strand
AAGCCCATCGTTTTAATACAAAAAATGTCAGAGTGATTACTGATTTTACTTGTAGCATGTCTCAAAAACGCTTTTTTAGCATTACTCTGTGTCATGCCACATCCGTTATCGGTAACGCGTATGTACGTTTTACCGCCGTTTTTTATTTCAACGGTTATTTCATCAGCACCTGCATCAATTGAATTTTCAACAAGTTCTTTTACAACGCTTGCAGGTCTTTCGACTACCTCTCCCGCTGCAATCATGTTAGCAAGGTTTTTATCAAGAATTTTAATATCCTGTATTATCATTTAAATCCTCTTTACTGTTTAGCTTTATTTGACAACTCATATAAAACAGAAATTGCTTCAATAGGTGTTATTGTACTGACGTCAATGCTTTTCAGTTTATCAATAATTTCAGCATTACTGAAATCTGTAAGAGACATTTGGGATTGATCGTCAGATTCAATACGGGTGACAATTTTAATTTTACCGTCCTGCTCAAGTTCTTTAAGAATTTGTTTAGCGCGTTTTACTATCCAGTTATCAACACCTGCAAGCGCGGCAACCTCTATACCGAAGCTGTCGTCTGTACCGCCGGGAATGATCTTTTTCAAAAAAACAATATCATCACCGCGTTTTTTTACGGCAACGTTAAAATTCACAACGCCTTCAACCGTGTTTTCAAGCTCACATAATTCATGATAATGAGTCGCAAACAGGGTTTTTGCACCGATTTTCTTTTTATTGGCAACAAACTCAACAACAGCTTTCGCGATACTCATGCCGTCATATGTCGACGTACCGCGACCGATTTCATCAAAAACAAGAAAACTTTTAGATGTTGCATTTTTAAGTATATTAGCAACCTCAAGCATCTCAAGCATAAATGTAGATTGACCTGACGCAAGATCGTCAGACGCGCCAACACGCGTAAATATTTTATCTACAACTCCGATACGCGCGCTCTTGGCAGGAACAAAAGAACCAATCTGTGCCATAAGTATTATCATTGCATTCTGGCGCATATACGTTGATTTACCCGACATGTTCGGACCGGTCAGTATCATCATTCTGTTATTCCTGCAATCAAGATGCATATCATTTGGAACAAAGAAAGAATCTTTGAGCACACTTTCAACGACAGGATGACGACCTTCAACAATTGAAACCTCATCAGAAACGTCAACTGTAGGACGAACATAGTTATTCTGATGCGCAACAACGGCAAGCGAAACGAGTACGTCAAGCATCGCAAGTGCCTCGCTTGTTTGCTTTATGGATGAAAACTGTTCCTTTACCAATTCGCGGATACCGCAGAATATTTCATACTCACGCGCCTGAACACGCTCAGAAGCATAAAGGATCTTTGTTTCCATATCCTTCAGCTCCTGTGTAATAAACCGTTCGCAGTTTGCAAGCGTGTGCTTTCTGATGTAGTTTTCAGGGATGAGGTCATAATACATTTTGGTGACCTCAATATAATAACCGAATACTCTGTTATATCCTATTTTAAGATTTTTAATACCTGTGCGCTCTTTTTCCGCCTGTTCAAGCTGAACAACAAGCGTTTTTGCATCGCGCATAAGCAAGCGGTTTTCATCAACAGACTCATCAAAGCCATCACGTATTATTCCGCCCTCTTTAACCGTAAAAGGAGGATTATCAATTATTGCGGCACTGATCAAATCGGCAAGGTTATTCTGCATTACAATGCTGTTGTTCAGATCAGTCAGAAGCTCTGAAGAAAAACCTGAAAGCGCACTTTTAATAACAGGTAAAACTGAAAATGCATTTTTAAAAGCAATAAGATCCTTTGCGTTTCCTGAGCCGAGCATAAGACGCGTCATCAAGCGTTCAAGGTCATTTATATTATTCAACGCTTCTGTAATTCTGTCACGGTACATGACGTTATTCTTAAGCTGCTCAACTGCGCTGAGACGTTTTTCAATATCGGCAACTTTTATAAGCGGACGCTCCAATACTGTTCGGAGTTTTCTTCCGCCCATCGAGGTCCTGGTTTTATCAAGAACAGAAATGAGTGATCCCCGCTTTGTACCGTGACGCATACTTTCAGTTATTTCAAGATTCCTTCTTGTGCTTATATCAAGCTCCATAAACTGATTTTTAGAATAAACTTCAAGCTTATTCATAAATGAAATGTCACAACGCTGAGTTGTGAGAGCATAATCAAGAACAAGATACAGAGCAAACAGCGCGCTCTCACCGTCTATCTGAATATCAGTAAGCGAAGTGACACCGAAATGCTCAAGAACAAATTTTGCCATTTCTGCTATACTTTTTTCATTTTCCGCCAATGATACAAGAGCGTGAATTCTCTCGTCGCAGTATGAAAGAAGCTCTTTTCTTTCCATAACCTCGGCGGTCGTCAGTATTTCCTTCGGAGCAAACCGGCAAAGTTCATTTATTATATCTTGATCTTCACAATCATCCAGTACAGTTAAAAACAGTTCACCTGTAGATATATCGGCAAAACAAAGCGACACATTATCTGCAGATTCACTTATCGCACAAAGGAAATTATTTTTTGAAGAGTCGAGCATGTTACTGTCGGTAACAGTTCCCGGTGTTATGACCTTTACAACTTCTCTTTTTACAATTCCCTTTGCAGATTTCGGATCTTCTACCTGCTCGCAAATACAAACCTTATGGCCGTTTGCAACAAGCCTTGCAATATACGTGTCACAAGAATGATGCGGCATTCCGCACATAGGCGCACGTTCAGCCTGCCCGCAGTCCTTTCCTGTAAGCGTCATATCAAGCTCAGCAGATACAGTAATCGCATCATCATAAAACATCTCATAAAAGTCACCGACTCTATAAAGAAGAATATGATCGGGATACTGATTTTTTATTTCAAAATATTGCTCCATCATTGGAGATGTTTTAGCCATATTTATTAACCTCTGTTATTATTTACCGGAGCATCCGCCGCAAGTAGAGCAAGAGCCTGTACATCCGCCTGACGGCTCTCCCGTAATATAAAGATTCAAAATATTATTTATATTGCCTATTATCGTTTCAACACGATTACTCTTTTCCTGAAAATCAACCATAAGCGGAGATTCCATTATTTTATTATAAACTTCAGTGAGTTTCTCTTCGTGCTCAGCAAGACGCTCTTCATCAGCGTTTTCCTGCTTTGAAATCATAGCGATAGACATTTTATGAAGATTAAACTGACCGAGAAGCTCACGCATTTGCTGATCGTTATCATATGCAGCTTTTGCTGCGGCATACTCTTTAACGATATCACTGTCCTTTAAAAGCAAGCCAAGTTCTTTTGCCTTTTCGATTATTTCTACTTCTGTTATCTTTTCCACTATTATTCCTCCTCAATTAATTCACCTAAAAGAAACCAAGTTCTGCTATCAGTAATCTTAACGTTTGCAAAACTTCCTATAAGCTTTGTGTCCCCCACAAAATCGACCGTTTTACCGCCCTCGGTCTTACCTGTGAGCACGTTTTCATCCGTCTTGCTGACACTTTCAACAAAAACCCGCATTTTTTTGCCCACTAGAAGATCGTTTTTCATTTTCGAAATGGGATGAAGTTCACTAAGCAAAATATTGAATCTGCGCGATTTTTCCTCTTCATCAACCTGATCTTCCATAACCGCCGCAGGCGTGCCGCTGCGTTTTGAATAAAGAAACGTAAACAAATTATCAAACTCAACCTGTTTCAGAAGTTTAACGGTATCCATAAACTCATCAAACGTTTCACCGGGGAAACCGACGATTACGTCACTTGTCAGCGTAACGTCGGGCATTTTCTCTTTTGCATATTTAATAAGCTCAAGATACTTGTCTGCGGTATAGCGCCTGTTCATAACCTTAAGAACACGGTCGTTACCTGCCTGGAAAGGAAGATGCAGCTGTTTGCAGATCTTTTCACATGAAGCCATCGTATCAATAAGCTTTTTACTACAGTCTTTAGGATGACTTGTAACAAACCTGATCCAGAAATCACCTTCGATATCATTTATATCGCGTAATAGATCGGCAAAATCATAATTACTGCCAAGGTCTTTACCGTACGAATTTACATTCTGACCAAGAAGTGTAATATCTTTATAGCCCTCACTTACAAGCTGTTTCACTTCGTTGATTATGTTTTCAGGCTGTCTGCTTCTCTCGCGTCCGCGAAGATACGGAACGATGCAATACGTACAAAAGTTATTACAGCCGTACATAACTGTGACCCAGCCCTTTTTATTATCAGTGCGCTTAACAGGCAGTCCTTCGATAATTTCAAGATGTTCCGTTCTGTCAAAAGTTTTTTTGCCTGAAGTTAACGAATGATAAAGCATCTCAGGAAATTTGTATATCAGCGACGGTCCGAAAACAATATTGACGTGACTGTACTTTTTCTTGATCTCATCCTGTACCGATTGTTGCTGCATCATGCAACCGCAAACAGCAATTCTCATATCAGGTCTTTTTCTCTTAATAGGTTTTAAAGCGCCTATATTGCCGTAAACCTTTAACTCGGCGTGCTCACGAACAGCGCAGGTATTAAAAACGACCACATCAGCTTCACTTGCCTTATCAATGAGCGAATAACCCATTTTTTCAAGCATACCGCTAAGAATTTCACTGTCGCTTACGTTTTGCTGACAGCCGTAGGTTATGACAGCCGCCTTCAGCACACGTGACGAGCTTCGATTCCACTCTTTTATTAGTTCTATAAATTTTTCATAATTGTTTTCTGACAAAATACACTTCTCCAAATTAAAATATATATTATTATATTATATAAATATAAAAAAGTAAATAAGAAAATAAAAAGGACGGAGAAAAATTCCCCGTCCTATAAATAAAATCAAATTATTCAGCAACTTCTTCAGTAGCTTCTTCGGTAACTTCCTCAATAACTTCGTCAGCAGTTTCAATAAGAGCTCTCATTGAAAGACCGACTTTTCTTGTTTCGGTATTGATATCAACGATCTTTGCATCAACTTCATCACCGACAGAAACAACGTCTGCAGGCTTATTAACTCTCTTGTTTGAAAGCTGTGAAATATGGATAAGACCGTCAACACCTGGGATAATTCTTGCAAATGCACCGTATGTAGTCATACTAACAATCTTAACTGTAACAACGTCATCAACGTTGTAGTTGTTCTGGAAGATTGTCCAAGGATTGTCCTCAGCCTTTTTGTAACCGAG
>JAZPZR010000283.1:0-11589 GCA_045544795.1 Eubacteriales bacterium | reverse complement strand
GTTGCGGGAGGATAATATCCTCCCCTACTACCCCTCCGTCACGTCGAGGTAAAGCGCCTATTGTTCCGTGCCTCCTTTTTTCGGCACTCCACTATGGTGCTTACCTCTCCTTTTCCCCAAAAACGCTCCGCATTTTCGGGGGGTCCCCTGTCTGTCCACCTCCCCTGACAAGTGGAGGTAAGGGTGTAATCCTTTTCTTCACGGTCTGTGCCTTTTTTGACAGTCTCATTAAAAAAATCACCGCGAAAGCGGTGAATTTTTTATAAGTTTAAGAACACTACCGAGATAATACCGAGCACAAGTCCGATGTTCTGGAATTTTGTCATTTTCTCTTTATAAATAAACAGAGATACGATAAAGGTTGCCACGATTCCGCCCGCAGACACAAGCGGAAACAGTATAAATTCGGGCACCTTATTTGTTTTAAGAAGCATTACAAACAGGTTTACAACACCGTTTGCCGCGCCGCATATAAACCACATGACAGAGCCGCCGCATATTTCTTTAGAAAGACGGTCGCGCTCTTTTAAAAGCGCGATACCCATCATGATAAGCGCAGAAATAAAGTATGCGATAACCATAAATTCATTTTTATATCCGCCGTCAAAGCGGTCCTGCTGCATCATCTGAAAGGTGGAGCAAAATCCGTTGCCGAGAAATGCAAGAAATGCATATACTCCCCATTTGAAGCTCATCTTTTTTCCGCCCTTTTTATTGAGATTTATAAAAAGCAGCGATACAAGCAAGAAGAAAATACCTATAAACAAAAACAGTGACGGCTTCGCATTACCGAAAAAGCCGTAGACCGTCGGAATCATAAGTGAATACTGTATCATAAGAGAAGTAAGTGCCAAAGGTCCTTCGTTTATTGCAAGTATTGAAAAGATTACCGCAGCGCTGTAGCTCACTGCAAACAAAAAGGAGTACGGAACGACCGCCCAGATAAACTCAAGCTTTCCGCCTGAGGTCAGTAAAAACACAATAAGTGCGACAAGCGATGACATCGCACCAAAGCCGTAGGTTCCGTTTGCTATTTTTAAATTATATGATTTCTTTGCCATCTGCTGAACGGTTACACCGAGTATTACCGCTATCAAAAGCATTGCATTTACCATTTTTATCACCTCGGCGTATATTATAAAATAAAAAATATTAAAAATAAATGAATTTTCTTCACATATTATTGCACTTTCTTCCTTTTTTCAGTAAAATAAGAAATACAAGGGAGAGAAAAAATGAACATTGTATACGATATACCAAAGCTTAACAGGATCCTCAACGACCTTTCGGTACTTACAGACATCCGCATAAGCTTTTGCGACCCTGACGGGAAAACGATAATAAAAACCGCGCCGAAAGACGACTATTGCTCACATCTTCAGAAAAACAAGGAAAATCTTGAAAGATGCAGACGTTCCGACGCCGAAATATTAAACAGGTGTAAGCACAGCGGAAAAGTGGAAAAGCACATCTGCTTTGCGGGGCTTTGTGACCTTGCCATGCCGATAATAAAGCAGAATGAGGTTGCAGGCTACGTACTGATGGGCAGGATATGCACCCCCGACACCGTGAAAATTCCTGACGTGCCCATGTTTTCAAACAGAAAGCTGGAAAGCTTTACAGACCTTTTACCGCAGATACTGTTTGAGAGCGCAATCGAAATAAAGCAGGACACACTTGCCGAAAAGGCAATAAAGTATATTGAAACTCATATTGCTGACGAGCTTTCTATAAACACCGTCTGCAATCACCTGCATATATCAAAGAACTGTCTTTACAGTATGTTTCATGAGGAATGCGGCTGTACGGTAAACGAGTACATATCAAAAAAGAGGCTTGAGAGCGCAAAAACGCTTCTTACCACCACCGACCGCACCGTGTCGGAGATATCACAGCTTGTCGGGATAAACAACTACACCTATTTCTGTAAGCTGTTCAAGAAAAAAGAAGGGGTCTCCCCGCTTGAATACCGAAAAAACCATATTGACAAATCAGTTTTTATTAAATAAAATTAATATATTAATACTTTATGGAGAATAAACATGAAAAATAAAGTAAAAGCAGGAAGTATACCCTGCGCGCTTGCTTTAATTGCTTTATATCTGATATTCGGCGGTTTGCTTGCGCTGTATATTGTGGCAGACTATATTCCCTATATGCTTGCCGCGATAACGGTGCTTGCGCCGACCGCGATAATTACACTGCTGTGTATTTTCAGAAAACCGATAAAGCTTAAAGAGCTTCCTCAAAAAGAATTATCCGAAAAGAAGGTCGCAGCACTTTTCGAACGTGTCGGACGGTTTTTTATAAAGGTATGGCGCGGCACGGTTTCACTTTACAGTAAAAACAGACTGATACTTAAGCTGATACTATTAGCGGCGGCGCTCATTGGCATTCACGCTGCGTTTATCACGGTATTTGGCTATATGGCAAGAGCATACGTTGCAATATGGCAGCCGATAGCGGTCATCGTTCTGTTTCTGATAGCGGTCGTCATTGACAAAATGTGCAAACACACCGAAACAGATGACGAATTTATAAAGGCAACTTTAAAAAGCATACGCGTAAGCGTACGGCCGATATACGCACTCCTTGTTGCAGTCATGATAACGACGGCACTCAGAGCGCTTATGAATTGGGATATCGAAGGGTACCTTAAATACATAGTTGCGGGTATATTCTATTACATGTCGGTATTTACGGTAATATCGCTTATTACCGCCGTTATAAGAAAAGAAATAAACGAAAAGCCGACAATAATAATTCCTGTTCCGTTTATAAAGGGTGATCTTTCGGAGCTTTCAATAATCGACTATCTCGAAAACAACACGGGAATTACCGTCCGCGGTCTTACAAGCATGCGCTTTATCAAGCAGATAGCGCCGATAACCGTTGTACTTATAATCGGATTTTTATGGATATCCACCTGTATCGTACAGATAGACCCGCACAGTCAGGGCGCTGTGTACAGGCTTGGTACTCTGAGAGAGGATATTTTAAAGCCGGGACTTCATTTTGTTCTCCCCTATCCGTTTGACAAAGTAGAGCTTTACAACACGGAAAGCGTTAAGAAAATAACGATAGGCTACAGCTCGACAGAGGATGCAGACAATCTGTGGACAGAATCACAGGATAACGAGTACAAACTGCTTCTTGGCAGCGGTGACGAGCTTGTATCAATAAATCTGCGTCTTGAATACAAGATAAAGGACGTAAAGAGCTATCTTGAAAGCTCGGCTTCGCCTGAGGCTATACTCGAAGCGCAGGCATACGAGCTTGTAACCTCAAAAACTATTTCAACTGATCTTACAACGCTTCTCTCAACAGACAGAGATGCTTTTGCAGATGCGTTCAGGACAGAGCTTATGAAAAAGCTTAACTCACACGACATCGGTATTGAAATAGTGAGCGTCGTGCTTGAAAGCATACATCCTCCCATCGAGATAGCAAGCATTTATCAGCAGATAATCAGCGCGGAGATAGAAGCAGAACAGCTTATAATCGAGGCGCAGAACGTTGCAAGCGTTGCAAAATCCAAGGCGGAGGAAGAGCGTGACAGCGCCATCGGTGAAGCGCAGGCGCTTCATTCAACCAAGGTGGCAGAGGCAAAGACCGCGGTCGCAGAATTTATGGCGGGCGTCGGCGCGTATAACACCTATTCTTCAGAATACAAATATTACAAATACCTAGAGGCTATAAGAGAAGCGTACAAAAAGGCTGATCTTGTAATAGTCGGCAAGGGTGTTGACAGTTCAAAAATATTCTTTGGCAGTTTTAATGCACAGCAATAAGGAGACTGAAAATGAAAAAATTGTTTAAAAAACGTGAAAAGGGAGACGCGGCTGTCTCTGACACACGTTGGGTAAAAATAGTTATTGCGGCAGTCGTTGCATTTGTGCTTGCGTATTTTATGTTTACGTGTGAGGTACGCGAGGGTACAGGTGCAGTTATACTGCGTTTCGGTGCGCCGAGGCAGGAAATTACCGAGGCAGGACTTTATCTGAAGCTGCCGTGGCCTTTTGAAACGGTGGAAAAATTTGAAAACAGACTTCAGTATCTTGAATCAAACCATCTTGAGACTACCACAAAGGACAACAGAAACATAATTCTTCAGTCTTACGCATTATGGCGCGTTTCCGACCCGCTTCTCTACTACAACAGCGTAGGTGCGCAGGGCACGGTCGATTCCTACATAAAGGACCAGATATTCAGCGCAACCAACGGAACAATGGGTGCGTACAATCTTACCGAGCTTGTTTCTCTTGATACACAGACTATAAAGACCGAAGAAATTCAGGACAAGATATTCAAAGAGGTAAAGACAAACTGTGAAAGAAACTACGGCGTTGAGATAACTGACGTAAATATTTTACGTATACTCCTTCCCGACACCAATCTTGACAGCGTATTTGCACAGATGACCGCTGACAGACAGAAGGATATTGATACGATAATCGCAAACGCACAGCGCGATGCAAACAAGATAAAGACGGATGCCGATGCAGAGGCTGCGCAGATCGTTGCTGACGGACAGACACAGGCGGCAGAGATAAGATCAAAGACAGAGACTGAGGTTGCAGCAATTTACGCAAGCGCACAGGCGGCAAACATAGAGCTTTACAAGTTCTTGCAGGAACTTGACACCATCGTTGCATCTGTGGACGAGGGTACGGTGCTTGTTGTAACTGCTGATTCTTACCCCTTCAACGTGCTTCTTACCTACGCGCAGTCTGTTCCAAACGGCGCGTCTGACGAAATGATCATTCAGGATCTCAACTACATTATGACACAGCTTCCCGAAGAGGATGCAAAGGCACTTTCAGACTCATTATTTGAGCTTATTGCAACGAGGGGATCAATATAATGAAACGAAACGAAATCTTTAAAGATGTGCTGAACTCAATGACAAAGCTGTTTGTTATTGCGGTTATTGCCATCACTCTTATATTCTGCTTTTCGGGTGTGCGGTTTATAAAAAGCGGAAACGTCGCGCTTATCCTTCGTTTCGGTAAGCTTGTAGGAAACACCGCTGAAGAGCAGATACACGATCCCGGCGTACTGTTTGCCTTTCCCTATATAATAGACGAAGTAATAACGGTGCCGACAGGCAGTATTATCGAGCAGAAGGTTGAAACACACTACACGCCCGCAAACATGACGTCAAATATCCGCAACAACGGTTACGTTATTACGGGTGACAACAATATTGCCGTAATTTCCGCATCACTCAAATACACCATCGACGATCCTGTATCATATGCACTTAAAATCAAAGATATCGAATCGGTGATCAATGCGTGCGTAAGCAACGCGATGGTCGAGGTTGCGGCTTACATGCCTGTTGACGATATCCTCACCTCAGGCAAGGAAGAGTTTACAAAGGAAGTACTTGAGCGCGCACAGGAAAAAACGGATATCGCAGAATGCGGTATTGAGGCAAAGACTATAGAGCTTACCTACGTCGGCATGCCCAACGAGGTACGCGAGGTTTACGAGGGTGTAAACGCGGCGGTAGTTGAGGCAAGCACTATAATTGAAAATGCAACACAGTACCGCGAGACAGTTATTCCTGAGGCACAGGCACAAGCGGACAAGGTAATATCCGAGGCAAACAGCGCATACTCAACAGGAATATCAAATGCAAATTCTCAGCTTGCGGAATTCTGGGGCGTGCTTGACGAATACATTGTAAGTTCTGACATCGTACGAACAAGAATTTACAATCAGAAGGTGTCAGAGGCACTTAAGAAAATAGGCAAAATAAAGGTCGTTCACGATGGCGACAGCAACATAATAATTAACTAAGGAGGCTGTTTTATGGAAAACATTGATAATATGGCGAAAAACAGTCTTGAGGCGCTGTCAAAAGAGCCAATGACCGAAAAGGAGCAAAACAAGCTCCGCCGTGAGATAGTCAGCGGTGCGGTAGCGCTTTCCTGTCTTGCAGTCGGCTTTTTATACTCGATCATTTTTCCTGATAAGAGTGACATTGTCCCCGCACTTTTTTACACCATAGGTTTTCTTGTAGAGGGCATACCGATATTTGTTTCTGCGGTAAAGGGCATTTTTTCAAAGGATTTTATAAATGCAATGGAAATGCTTGTTGCCATTGCGATCATTGCCTGCTATTTTACAGGTGAGCTCGTTTTATCGGTACTGATACCGTTTATACTTAACATTGCGCATTTTCTTGAAGAGCGCAGTATTATGGGCGGCCGCGAGGTAATCGACGGACTAAAGAGCATGCAACAGGATACCGCGATATTACTTGAAAACGGTGTTGAAACGGAAGTTTCTGCAAAAGAACTCAAAAAGGGTCAGCATATCGTTGTCAAGCCCGGCACGGGAATTCCGATCGACGGAAGAATTATTTCCGGCAGCGGCTCGATCGATCAGAAGTCACTCACAGGTGAGCCTGAGCCCGCGCAGGTCGGGGTCGGAGATCCTGTTTATGCAGGTACTGTCAACCTTGACGGAAAGCTTACGGTAGTTGTTGAAAAAGAATACGTCGATACTTCATTTTCAAATATACTAAAGCTGCTTGAAGAGTCGGAAAATATTTCCATTCCCGAAACGAGACTTATCGACAAGTTTATGCGCTATTACATACCGCTTATTCTTGCGATTGCGGCGGCGGTTGCGCTTGTCACAATGAATATTGAATCTGCAATTGCAATGCTTGTAGTTTCCTGCCCCTGCGGACAGATGCTGACAAGCTCTGCGCCTATGATCGCGGCATTATCCGCGGCAACAAAGCGCGGAATACTCATTAAAAATTCCAAGTTTATTGAAGAACTTACCGAGATAGACACGGTAGTTTTTGATAAGACGGGTACTATTACAAAGGGTGAACTTTCATTCGGCGGCGGAAAAACGGTCGACGGCATAAGTCAGGAAGAGCTAATATACACAGCGGCAAGCGTAGCCTGTGCATCTACACACCCTGTATCGCGTGCGCTTATTCAAAAGGCAACCGATTACGAGACTGACTTTGAGGTAAACGAGCTTTCGGGTCGCGGTATGGTCGGTAAAAAGGGTGACACCACTATTCTTTTCGGTAACAAGTCGTGGATTGCCGGACAGGGTATTGAGATACCTGAAGATTTTGACACTGCACTCATCGGTTCTGTAAGCTTTGTTGCAAAAAACGGAAAGCTACTCGGTGCGCTCAATTTTGTGGACACTGTCCGCGAGGAAGCAAAATCGGGCATCAGCGAATTGTATAACATCGGTATTAAAAAGACGGTTATGCTCACAGGTGACAGACGTGCGGCGGCGGAAATTATTTGCGACGAGGTCGGAATTGACGAGCTTGAAGCACAGCTTTTACCGCAGGATAAGCTTGACAAGTTAAAGATGCTCAAAGAGGACGGAAACGTACTTGCGGTCGGTGACGGTATCAACGATGCACTCGCGCTGAAAGAGGCGCAGGTTGGTATCGCGATGGGCGCAATGGGCTCTGATCTTGCGATTCAGTCGGCGGATATCGCGCTTATGAACAACAACCTTTCAAACATTCCGTTTGTTATAAAGCTTGCGACAAGCACAAGAAGCATAATCTATCAGAATCTTGCGCTTTCGATACTTATAAGCGTTGTAATGATTGCGCTCTCCGCTTTCGGTGTTATAAGCGCGCTTGCAGGCTCAATACTGCATAATCTCGGTGCGTTTGTTGTACTGCTTAACAGTTCAAGAATACTAAAAAAATAAAAGCATTGCGTTGCAATGCTTTTATTTTTTAACTTTGAATTATCTCCTGAAACTTAACCGTTTCATTTGAATATACCGTATAATATGATGTTTTTCCTGTTCTCAAAAGGCTTACTGAAAAGGTATCGTCAATGATATTATAGTATGAACGGCAAAGGTCATACTCCGCATTATACTCGGCAATTGCAAGCTGTTCTGCGCGCTTTGCTGTCATTGACGGACCTTTTATTTTAATACTGTCAAGTATCTGCATAGCCTCGTCATAGCGCTCATCCAGCCATGTGGCATTATCATTACGGACGTTTACCGCACCGAAGTCGACGTTAAAGTCGATCATATCCCAAACGGGCTTGCCATCCCACGTAAGCTTATCGCAGTCATACCCTGCAACCGTTATTTTCTCTGTTTCAAGTCCTGTACCGCAAAGACCAAGGGCGGTCTGATAGTTAAGATAAAGCCGTCCTACCTCGCCTTTGGGGTGAAAATAAATACCGTATTCTTTATACTCACCGTCAATGTTTTTTACTTCATATTCCCAGCCTTTCGGGATATGTATTGAAAGCGAGGTGACACCGCCGTATGCGGTAACGTCGGCAGGGGTTCCCGTTTTATTCTGACCGTCCAGGTAGATATTAAGCTCGCTTGTGTCAAATATCTCGCATTCGACCATTATTGCCCATTTTGCCATTGCATCATCACCTGCTTCGGGGATTATGCGCTCTATTTCCACCTTCTCATCTGTAAGTGACAACACTTTATGACGGTTATTGCAGGAGGGTTCTGTCACCGTACAGATTATCAGTTGACTTGATTTAAAAAATTCATCGGTATATTTTTCTGTAAGCGTATTAAAGGATGCCTGACCGTTGGAATACTCAAGCGTGTCATAGTCTTTATTTATTATGCCGTCGCCGTAATTTTCAAGCTCTGCACGGGAACGTACAACTGTAAGTCCGTCCTGCATTTCACCGTTTAAATGCAGTTCAATATACTGCGCTTCAAAACCGTATTCCGTAACCTCAGGCTGATACGAAGGCATTATTTCGGGCTCGTCTATATCTTTTTTTGCACAGGAGCAACAAAGGATAAGTACAAGTAACAACGCGATAATCTTTTTCATAAAAATCAACTCCCTTCGTATATATAACACAAAAGACACCCAAAATGTTTCAAAAATAAAAAACTTCTCTGTTTTTATTTTACAATAACAGGGAAGTTTTTTCAATATATTATTGTTTTGCTAAAAGACCGTCTATAAACTGCTTTGCGGCGCGCGCTGAACGGCTGCCGCGTGAAAGCGCAAAGCGCTCTGCAAGAAGATCCATTTCATCTGCAGGCATTGTAATGCCAGCCTCGTCTGCCAGATGGTGAACGATATTAAGATAGGTTTCCTTACTCGGCTTTTGGAAGGTGATATGAATACCGAAACGCTCAGACAGAGAGATAAGCTCCTGCATAGTATCGTTTCTGTGTACGTCGTCACCGTCGCGGTCGGAAAAGCTCTCCTTTACAAGATGGCGGCGGTTTGAGGTTGCATAAATTACAACGTTTGCCGACTTTGCAGAAACAGAGCCCTCAAGTATCGCCTTGAGTGCGGAATAATTATCATCGTCCTTTCTGAATGAAAGGTCATCAATAAATATTATAAACTTGAGCGGATTATTACCGAGTTCGTCAAGAATTGCAGGGATCGAAGTAAGCTGTTCCTTACGCACCTCAAGAATACGAAGTCCCTCGGTATATAGCTCGTTAACGACCGCCTTGACGGTTGATGATTTTCCCGTACCCGCATCACCCGTAAGCAAAATATTTGCCGCAGGCTTGCCCGAAAGAAGCGCGCGTGTATTATCAATTATTATCTGCTGTTCTTCCTTATAGTCTATAAGCTGAGAAAGCGTCGTATTATCGGGGTTTTTAACAGGAACGATAGTGCCGTTTTTCTCGATATAGAACATGTGGTAGCGGGCATAAACACCGTAGCCGTATTTACCGATATTTTCAATGCGGTGGTTATACCACGCAGAAATATCAGTCTCTTCCGCCTCGAATCTTGGCAAAAACTCAGCGCAATTAAGCGTTTTTATAAGCGCACGGCTGTCAAGATCGGCAATATACTGCCAGGTCTTAAGCTCATGACGGACAGCCTGACTTACCTCTGCCGAAGGTTCATTTCCGCTTCCGACAGTTTTTATATAGATATTTTCATCGTCACCGACAACTCTTTTAACGTACTCCGAAAGAGTACGGAAGCCGCTTCCGTAAAGCTCTGAAACAAAGCTTGAATAAGCAGAAACTGCACCGCGTGTGTCACTGTCCTCAAGCGTGTCAAAATAGTGCACAAGCGCTGATATTACGCTGTCATCAAGAAGTGAACGGAACACAGACATTGCGCGCAGACGGAGATTGAGTTTTGAAAGATATTCGTTTTTCATCAGTTAAGCACCGCGCCCTTCGCACCGCTTGAAACGAGTGCCGCATAGCGTTTGAGATAGCCCGAAAGTTCCTTTGTTTTAGGAACAAAAGCCTTCATACGAGCGTCAAATTCCTCGTCGGAGATTTTAAGCTGGAGCGTGTTTTCGGGGATATTGATAGAAATAATATCGCCGTCCTTTACGATGCCGATAGCACCGCCCGATGCCGCCTCGGGAGAAACGTGACCGATACATGCACCGCGTGTTGCACCCGAAAAGCGTCCGTCTGTGATAAGGGCTACACTTGAGCCAAGTCCCATACCCATTATAGCAGAGGTGGGATTAAGCATCTCACGCATGCCGGGACCGCCCTTTGGACCCTCGTAACGGATAACGACAACGTCACCCGCCTTTATCTTACCGCTATCAATTGCCGCCTGCGCGTCCTCCTCGCAGTCAAAAACGCGTGCAGGACCCTCATGCACAAGCATTTCGGGTAAAACTGCAGAGCGCTTTACAACACCGCCGTCGGGCGCAAGATTGCCCTTAAGCACGGCAATTCCGCCTGTTTCGCTGTAGGGGTTATCAATAGGTCTTATAACCTCGGGGTCGAGGTTTATATGACCCTCAATATTCTCGCCGACAGTTTTACCGGTAACGGTGATACAGTCGGTATTGAGAAGATCTTTCTTTGAAAGTTCGTTCATTACGGCATACACACCGCCCGCCTCGTCAAGCTGTTCCATATAGGTATGACCTGCAGGAGCAAGGTGGCAGAGGTTGGGTGTTTTTTTACTGATGCCGTTTGCGATATCGAGGTCGATATCAATACCGCACTCATGCGCGATCGCGGGAAGGTGGAGCATACTGTTTGTAGAACAACCGAGCGCCATATCAACGGTAAGCGCATTTTCAAACGCTTTCTCGGTCATGATATCGCGGGGCTTGATATCCTTTTTAACAAGCTCCATAACCTGCATACCTGCATGCTTTGCAAGCTCGATTCTTGCAGAGTATACCGCAGGGATAGTACCGTTACCCGAAAGACCCATACCGACTGCCTCTGTAAGACAGTTCATTGAGTTTGCGGTGTACATACCAGAGCATGAGCCACAGGTAGGACAGGTCTTACACTCAAATTCACAAAGCTTGCTCTCATCTATTTTGCCTGCGTTGTACGAGCCGACAGCCTCAAACATGGAAGAAAGGCTTGTCTTTTTACCGTCGACCCTGCCTGCAAGCATGGGACCGCCCGACACGAATACCGTCGGGATATTTACACGCGCCGCCGCCATTAAAAGACCGGGAACGTTTTTGTCACAGTTGGGAACCATAACCGCGCCGTCAAAGCCGTGAGCAAGAAGCATGGCCTCGGTAGAGTCGGCAATAAGATCACGGGTTACAAGCGAGTATTTCATGCCGTTATGACCCATGGCAATACCGTCGCATACTGCAATTGCAAGGAATA
>JAZPZR010000282.1:0-2806 GCA_045544795.1 Eubacteriales bacterium | reverse complement strand
CTACCCCTCCGTCTCGCTTCGCTCGACACCTCCCCTGACAAGTGGAGGCAAATCAGAGTGTTCCTTTTCTTCACGGTCTGTGCCTTTTTTGACAGTCTCTGCAGTAATATCTTTCGATATTACTGCTTTTTTCTGCATCCGTCTATCTGAATATTCTGTCCGTTTATGTAAGCGGCATTATCTCCTGCTAAAAAACAGATAAGCTCAGCATTTTCTCTTGCCGTGCCTGTTCTTCCGCTAAAAGAAAGGTTTGACGGTTGAAAGTAATCAATGTCACTGTTATCTGACGGCGATACACTTCCCGGAGATACGGCATTTACTGTAATACCTTTTTCAGCAACCTCTTTTGCGAGTGCTTTGGTAAAAGATATAACGGCGCCTTTTGTAGCAGAGTAATGTACCATTTTTGCATTTCCGTAAACACCTGCAACAGAAGCGACGTTTATTATTCTGCCGTAGTTATTCTCTATCATTTTATCAATGACTGCTTTTGTAAAATAAACCGTACCCATGACGTTTATATCAAAATACTTTTTCCACTCTTCAATATCTGACTGTGAAAATTCAGCTCTGTAACGCCACAGCGCCGCATTATTTACAAGAATGTCAACATTTCCGAATCGCTCGTATGACCCTGAAACCACCTCTCTTACAGTGTTATTATCTGAAACGTCGCAAACAAAAGTAAGATAGTTATCGGTAATGCTTTTTATCTCATTTTCTAATATTTTCAGTGTTTCACTATTATAATCAATAAGCACTACGTTTGCACCTTTTTCGGCAAAAAGAAGCGCGCACGCTCTTCCGATACCTACAGAAGCACCCGTTATAATAACCGTTTTATTCTTAAACATTGTTTTCACCTTAAAAATCAATAGAATCCCGTACCGTCTTCATTGTTGCAAGAAGAGGCTGAGCGGAAGTTGACAACGCGTCATGTTCATACACACAAAGTGACATACAACATCCGAGTTTTATTCCAAGCCGTCTGTGAAGCGAGCATTTGCCGCCCGAAAGGAACAAAAACGGAGCATCAAGTTCGCGTTTCAGAAGATCGGTAATTCTGAGATTCTCAATCTGCTGTTCCATACTGTCAGCACCTGTTACGATCTTAATAATATCAGCGCCGCGGCGTTTTTGCTCAAGCGCCACATCCAAAACACGCTCTGCAGGAGTGAATTTTAAAATATGCGAAGACATAAGTACCTCACCGCCGAGAGCATGAACATTATTAATTAGGTCAATCTGATGGCTTACAGCATTTTCATCATCAGTCAACTCTTCGGGGTGTTTGCAGAACAAATCTCCCATAACGTCAATAAGAGTTGCACCGTTTTGCACAAGCGTCAGCATTTCTTTTGCAAGCTCATCATCGGTTTTGTCTTTATTATATCTGCCACGATAATAAGTAACGTAGGAGGGTCTGCCACCCATCTCTTTAAAAATCTTTTTATAAACGTCGGAGTTGTGATACTCAGGCTTTAAAGACTCAACCTGGAGGCCGTAAGCATCCGCCCCAAGACAGTTGGCATTTCTTATTCTGCCGATTGCGACCTCGGGTGTTTCACACTGCAGCATAACAGTAAGAAGCGGTATTTCATGATTTAAAAACGATTTAGCCATTATTTCCACCGTCCCATCGCATTTCTGCCGCCGTCGATCATTATATTTTCGCCGTTTATAAACTGACCCTTGTCAGAGGCAATAAAAAGACATAAATCAATAATTTCCTGCGGTTCAGCCGCACGCCCGAGAAGCGTTTTCATGTTTGCCATTGCCGCACGGGTAAGCACGGGACCCGGGGAAACGCAAACCGAACGAATTCCGTATTTTGCACCGTACTGAGCAATAGACTTTGTAAGACCGAACATAAGACCTGCCTTTGCGGTAGGATAATCCATACCGTAACCCGAGCCTTCCTGTCCTGTTATTGAACCGATATTTATAATAAGACCGCTTTTTTGTTCACGCATCTGCTTTAAAACAGCATGTGCAAAATAAAAAGGTCCCTTTAAATTTACATCAATACCCCAATCATAAACTTCTATCGGCACGTCAGGAAATTCAGGATACTTGACTCTGTCAACATTTTGCATTCTTACTGCAGTGCCGCCTGCAAAGTTTGCCATTATATCAATACTGCCAAAAGCTTCAACCGCTTTGTCACGTGCGGCACACACCTGTTCATAATCACGTACATCACAGATAACACCGATTGCTTTTCCCTTGCCTTTTGAGTTGATCTCATCGACCTTTTCAAAAAGCACCTTTTCGTTTACGTCACACAGTACAACGTTACCGCCAAGATCGGCAAAGTTCTCAGCAAACAAAAGCCCCATACCCGAAGCAGCGCCTGTAGAAATCGCAGTTTTATTTTCAAAATTCATATTAACACCTTCCTTTTTTTCTTTATTATATAATCCTATCAGCAGTACAACAATAGTAAAAAAGATATAATTTTAACATTTTCAATACTTTTTCTACGCATTTTCTTGATAACTTTAATAAATATGATATAATGAATATATTATTAAGTATATCGGTGATAATATGGATTTTTTAAAGAGTGTATCAGTTACTTCTGTCAACTGTCCCGTGATAATACGTTCAAAAAAGGGCGATAATTTTCAAATGAAAGACCGTGAGTGCTACGGACTGTCTTTTTGTACAAGCGGACAGATCACGTATACGATGAATGGGAAAAATATTATTTCTTCACCTGACCGTGCGATATTATTACCCAAAGGCGCGTCATATTCCCTTACAAGAGACAAGGACGGTCTTTTCCCACTTATTAATTTTGACT
>JAZPZR010000281.1:0-12734 GCA_045544795.1 Eubacteriales bacterium | reverse complement strand
CCGTCTTTTGCCTACGGCAAAATCCACCTCCCTCGTCAGAGGGAGGTGGGGGCTAGTACGTCATATGTACATCCCGTAAAACTTCAATTTAAAATGCGGAAGAATTAAAATTCTTCCGCACTTTTTTATTCGACTGCTTCAGGCTCTGCAGTTTCAGTCTCCTCCTCAGTCTTTTTACCGAGAATTGAGGGCAGCTGCATGCCCGCCATTGTAAACACCTCGTCAAGAGGCGGTACAGACTTCATCATACCTGATATAAAGTTTGCAGTAGAGGTCTTGCCGTCGGCATTCTGACCGCCGTCCCAGACCGTTACCTTGTCTATCTTTATGTTCTTGACCGCATCGACCTGAACACGCATAAGGTCTTCAAGCTTATCGGCAATAAGGAGCTTGAGCGCCGCCTCAGCATCTCCGTTTGCGGATTTTACGATCTCTGCAAAACCTGCCGCCTGCTTTTTAAGTATCTCCTCGACACCGCGCGCTTCTGCTTCCATCTTTGCGTAGATAGCGTCAGCCTCACCCTTTGCTTTTCTGCGTATCTGCTCAGCCTCTGCCTCAGCCGCAAGCTCCATCTCGCGCTTTTTAGCCTCTGCGCGAACGATAACGTCCGCCTCAAGCGTTGCCTGTTCCTTGTCGCGTCTTGCCTTTTCCGCAGCCTGCTCTGCAGCGTACGATTCTTCAAGCGCTTTCGCCGCCTGCGTCTTTTCGGCGGTGGTTGCTATCTTTTGCGCTTCCGCCTCTTTTTCTTTAAGCGCCGCCTCTGACATGGCGATCTTCATCTTCGCCTCGTTCTCACCCTCGATTGCGAGTGAGTCAGCCTTTGCGACCTCGATTCTCTGTTCCTTTTTAGCGTTTGCCTCACCGATAGAACCCTCTCTGTCCTGCTCGGCAACGCTCTTTTTCGCGTCGTTGATAGCCTTTGCCGCCGCTTCCTTACCGAGAGCCGCGATATAGCCCGACTCGTCACTGATATCGGTTACGTTTACGTTAATAAGGCGAAGACCTATCTTTTTAAGCTCTGTTTCAACGTTTTCGCTTACAGCGGCGAGGAATTTATCACGGTTGGTGTTGATCTCCTCGATATCCATCGTCGCGATGATAAGACGGAGCTGACCGAAAATGATATCCTTTGAAAGCTCCTGAATTTCAGAAAGCTGAAGACCGAGCAGACGCTCTGCCGCGTTTTGCATAATACCCGGCTCTGTTGAAATACCGACGGTAAAACGCGAGGGTACGTCGATTCGGATATTCTGCTTTGAAAGTGCGTTTTTAAGGTCGACCTGAATTGAAATAGGCGTAAGGTCGAGGTATGCGTATGACTGGAACACGGGAATAACAAATTCAGCACCGCCGTGGATACATTTTGCACTGCGGTTTGTGCCGTCCTTGTTTTTACCGATAGAACCGTATACTACCATAATTTTGTCCGACGGACATTTTCTGTAGCGTGAGCATATCCATAAAATAAGTGATATTAAGATAAGCACCGCCGCACAGATAAGAATGATTACTTCGGGATTCATAGTTTTTCCTCCATTTAAAATTATTTTCGTTTAACGATAAGGGTGACACCGCCCGACACACCGACAACGACGACCTCGCTGCCTGTGGGGATAGCCTCCTCCTCATCGGTAACTGCGTTTCTCTCAACGTAGGCGCCCTGAAGCATAACGTGCACCTTGCCCTCGCCCTCGCGCTTTGCAGGGATAGTAAGGTGTACCCTGCCCGAAGAGCCGAGCGCGTTTTTATTGTCCGCGGTGCCGTTTGACTTAAGCTTCATCACCGCTTTAAAAAGAAATGCTATGGCAACAGCTGTGACAGCACCGCTTACAAGCGCGGTGGGAATTGTTATCCATAAGCTGACACCCTTTGATGTCATAAGTGCGCCGACCCAACCGAATATGACAAGAAATGCCACGATACCGCGAAGGGTAAATATATTCAGACTGTCAAATGCACCGACGTCACCGTCGGCATCGATATCAATATCAGCATCACCGTCAATATCAATATCGGCGTCACCGTCAAAATCAAAGTCTACGTCGCCGTCACCGTCAAAGCCGAAAAGCAAAAGCACGGTCTGTACTATAAGTACAAGAGTTGCGGGCACCGCGATGCAGTAAAACACCTGCGCGGTAATACCCAGCGCCGACCACCATTCAAAAAGTGACATAAAAAATCCCCCTAGTCTAACGTTGAAAGTATCTCTCTTGCGCGCTCTTTTATAAGAGACGCAGAGTGTGCGTAAAACATGACCTGTAATATCCTTGAAAGCTTGTCGCCCTCAATCCCCAAAAAGCCCTCAGCCGCGGCAGCGGCGCGCGCCACTATATCCCCGCCCTCGTCTTTTTGATTGCATGCGACCATATCGACGTAGCGATGGTAAAGCTCGTCGTCGCTTATAAGGTCATCAGTTTTATCATCAGGCTCACCGCCGATGATATGTATCAGATTGCTTATAGACTCTATCTGCAACGACTCGCGAAGCATATTGATAATGACTATACGCGCAAATTGCTCTTTTGAGTAGAGCTTTTTAACGGGTGACGTTACGTACTTACGCTTGACCCAGTTCTGTACAGTATACGGTTCAAGCCCCGTCATGTTGCAAACCTGCGACAGAGTTATTCCGCCTGCGGCAAACACGCCGTCAAACAGCTTTCTCGAATCCCCTTTTTTCAAAGAGAGGACCTCAATCTCAGTTCCGGGATAAGTATTTGCCATGCCTTTTCACCTCCGCCGTGGTTTGTATTATTATAATACCACATGGTCATGTGACTGTCAAGAGGGTTCCTGTGATTTTTTAAAAATATTTGAAAAAAAGTTCAAAAGGTGATAAAGTATTGATAAAGAGGGTGAATCGTTATGAAAATTACTGCAATTATCGAAAACAGGTCAAAAAAAGACGGAATAGGTTCGGAGCACGGACTGTGTCTTTATATTGAGACGGAAAAACGCAGGATCTTATTTGATATGGGGCAGACGGAGCTGTTTTCAAAAAATGCGGCGGCTCTCGGCATTGATTTAAGTGAGGTTGATATCGCGGTTTTGTCGCACGGACACTATGACCACGGCGGCGGCCTTGCAAAATTTCTTGATATAAATAAAAAAGCGCCCGTCTATATCTCAAAGCAGGCGTTTTTACCTTATTTTAACGGTACCGAAAAATATATCGGCCTTGACATCTCGCTTAAAAACAGCGACAGGCTTGTTTTTACAGATGACACATATGAAATAGAAAGCGGGCTTACCCTTTTTTCCTGCAACGGAGAAAAGCGCATACACGACCTCGGCAGCTTCGGACTTACGGAAAAGACGGAAAATGGGTTTATCCCCGACCGCTTTTTGCATGAGCAGTATCTTCTTATAGAGAATAGCGTGCTTATAAGCGGATGCTCGCACAAGGGCATTTTAAATATTGCTAAGTGGTTTGAACCAAAGGCTCTTGTCGGCGGTTTTCATTTTTCAAAGCTGCCGCTTGACGACACGCTTAAGGGGTATGCTGAATATCTTGCCTGCTTTGATACCGATTTTTACACCTGCCACTGTACAGGCGAAGAGCAGTATGAGTTTATGAAAAAGTATATGCCGCGACTGAACTACATCAGCGCGAGCGACAGTATTATGCTGTGATTTTAAAAGGGAAATATCGAATTATCGATATTTCCCTTTTATTTACTTATCCTTTTTATCAAACCTGGAAAGTACGTAGTTTGTAACTATACCGATTATAAGCGCGGTTGCGATAGAGGTTATCTGAATAACGTTTGTTATCTCGCCTGCGCCGGAGATCGCGTAGGGAATCTTGATAGTAAGACCGCCGATACCCGAAATGAGTACAGCCGCTACAACGAACAGGTTTTTATTCTCGTTAAGGTCGAGGTCCTTGAACATTTTAAGACCCGATACTGCGATAAAGCCGTAAAGCGTAAGACATACACCGCCCATTACGCATGAGGGTATAGTCTGAAGCACAGCCATGACAGGACTGATAAACGAAAGAATGATGCACATAAATGCAGTAACGGTTATTGTCACAACAGACGCGTTCTTTGTGATAGCGACACAGCCGACCGACTCACCGTAGGTGGTGTTGGGGCAGATACCGAAGACTGTACCCGCGATAGAACCGATACCGTCACCGAGAAGCGTTCTCTTAAGACCCGGCTCTTTAATGAGGTCTTTACCTATAATTGAAGAGAGGTTTTTGTGATCGGCAATATGCTCTGCAAATACAACGAGAGCAACGGGTAAAAATGCGATAACGACCTCTGCAATACCCGATGCCGTAAGTCTTGTCGCATCTGATGATGCCGCAAGGATCTCAGGCGACATATTGCCTGTCATTATTTCCTTTATCGCGCCGATAAACGCAAAGTGCGGATAGTCCACAAAAGCCTTAAGACCGCGGAAGGTGCCGTCAGCATTATAGAAATTGTTTACGATAGGTGAAAAGTCGATTATTTTGAGGTAATCAAGACCCGCCGCCATACCGATCGCGGTAAAGATGGCAGCCGCCGCATAGCCTGCCAGTATACCGAGGATAAACGGAATAAGGCGGGGCATGGTGTACTTTTTCTGCGTTGAACAAATAATGATAACAAAAAATGCAATAAGACCGCAAAGGAGTGCTGCGAGGTTGTAGCCGCCGTTTATCTGCGATGCGTTTGCCTTTGTAATATCACCCATTGCATTCCCCGCAAGCGAAAGACCGATAAGAGCAACCGTCGGTCCGATGATAACGGGCGGCATAAGCTTGTCCACCCAGCCTGTACCGACAAAATGAATAAGTGTTGCAAGCACTACGTATACAAGACCTGCAACGACAGAGCCGACGATAATACCGCAGTAGCCGTATGCAACGGCAACGCCGAGCGAGCTTAAAAATGCAAATGAACTGCCGAGGAATACGGGGCTTTTAAACTTTGTCAGAAGCTGATAGATAAGCGTACCGATGCCTGCGCCGAGGATTGCCGACGGAATCTGCGCGGGCAGTCCGATAATGGTAGGCACGGCAATGGTTGCCGCAAGGATAGCAAGCACCTGCTGAATGGCAAATACTAAAAGATGTGAAAACTTTGGCTTGTCGTGAACGTCGTAAACAAGTCCGTTACTCATGTTTTTGTCCCCCTGATTTTTTATTTACTTTGTTTTATAGCTGGACGAAAGCAACAGCGTTTCATCCTTTGAAACAGATAACAGCCCCCCGCCGACGTCAGCAAGTATCTCGCCGTCCTCTGTAACGATCTTAACGGTGCACGGCTTTATTGCCGTAACAAAGGGTACGTGGCCTGCCATTACGGCAAGCTCACCCTCTGCTCCGCGAACAGTCAGCATTACCGCGTCGCCCGAAAAGCTTTTGCCGTCAGGCGAGGTAACCGAAAGCTTAAAGGTGTTCATAAACTACTCCTTTTTAGCCGCCGCGACCGCCTCGTCAATAGTACCGACAAACAGGAATGCCGATTCGGGCAGGTCGTCGTGCTTACCTTCAATTATTTCCTTAAATCCGCGTATTGTTTCCGAAAGCGGTACGTAAGTACCCGCAATACCCGTGAATTTTTCTGAAACGTGGAAGGGCTGTGAAAGGAAGCGCTGAATCTTTCTCGCGCGCTGTACAAGGAGCTTATCGTCGTCAGACAGCTCATCCATACCCATGATCGCGATGATATCCATAAGCTCGTTATAACGCTGAAGTATTCTCTGTACCTCGCGCGCAACCTCGTAATGCTCTTTACCCAGGATATCGGGTGAGAGGATACGGCTTGTAGATTCAAGCGGGTCAACCGCAGGATAGATACCCTGTGACGCAATGCTTCTTGACAAAACGGTGGTTGCATCAAGATGCGCAAAGGTTGTCGCGGGAGCAGGGTCGGTAAGGTCGTCTGCAGGCACGTAAACTGCCTGAATTGAGGTGATAGAGCCTTTTTTTGTCGACGTGATACGCTCCTGAAGCGTACCCATCTCGGTTGCAAGCGTCGGCTGATAGCCAACGGCTGAGGGCATTCTGCCGAGAAGCGCCGAAACCTCCGAGCCCGCCTGTGTAAATCTGAATATGTTATCTATAAAAAGAAGTACGTCCTGATGTTCTTCATCACGGAAATATTCTGCCATGGTAAGTCCCGAAAGACCGACACGCATACGTGCTCCGGGCGGCTCGTTCATCTGTCCGTACACAAGTGCCGTGTTGTTGATAACGCCCGACTCCTTCATTTCGTTATAGAGGTCGTTACCCTCACGCGTACGCCCGCCGACACCCGTGAATACCGAGATACCGCCGTGCTCTTTTGCGATGTTGTTGATAAGCTCCATAATAAGCACCGTTTTACCGACACCCGCACCGCCGAAAAGACCTATCTTACCGCCCTTTGAATAGGGGCAGATAAGGTCGATTACCTTGATACCCGTCTCAAGTATCTCGGTCGAGGTGGAAAGCTCATCGTAAGCGGGAGGCTCGCGGTGTATATTGTGGCGTACCGCATTTTCAGGCGCGGGCATGTTGTCAACCGCGTCTCCCAGTACGTTGAATATTCTGCCGAGTGTCTCACGTCCCACAGGCACGCTTATCGGCGCACCCGTGTCGGTCACCTCCGTACCGCGTGTCAGACCGTCGGTAGATGCCATGGCGATACAGCGTACCGTACTGTCGCCGATATGCTGTGCGATCTCAACTGTCAGTACCCTGTCGCCTATAGGCATGGTAAGTGCATTGTAGATTGGCGGAAGTCCGCCCTCAAACCGAACGTCAACTACAGGTCCCATGACCTGAAGGACTTTACCGGTATTGTTACTCATAATATTTTTTCTCCTTATCAGTGCCTGATTCCATCAGTTGCCGCTTCCTGCAACGATTTCAGTGATTTCCTGTGTTATTGCACCCTGACGTGCAGTGTTGTACTCAATAGTAAGCTCGTCTATCATCGTCTGCGCGTTTTTGCCCGCCGAATCCATAGCCATTCTGCGCGCCGCAACCTCCGATGCAAAGCTCTCTCTTACCGCATGCGCAATATTTCCCGCAACGTACTCCTGCACCGCAGAATCAAGTATCGTTTCGCGGTCAGGCTCAAAAATCGTAGCAGATGCAGAGCCTTCCGACCTTTCAAGCGGCAAGACCTCTGTAACCTGCGCCGTCTGCGTCATCATGGAAACGTATTTTGTCGATACGATGCACAGTCTGTCAAACTCACCCGCAAGATAGTCCGCAATAAGCGTTCTTGCCATCTTGTCGGCATCACCCGCGCCAAAATGCTCGGACGAATAAAACTGCGTATCATAACGGTCACACGCCCGCTTGCCTATAGCAACTATATCCGAATAGCCCATTTCCTTTACAAGACGGAAAACGTTTGCATTATAACCGCCCGCAAGCCCTCTGTCACCTGCGATGACGATAACACGCACACGCTCACCGCGCTTTTGCATAAAAGGCGAGTCTTTACATTCAACAGAAGACGTGAGGTCACCCATGATGCCGTTTATCGCGTCAAGATAATCGCGCGACTTGTTCATGGCAATGCCTGCGCGCCGTATCTTTGACGATGCGACAAGCCCCATCGCCTTTGTAAGATGAAGGGTCGAGTCAACACTCTTTATGCGGGTGCGAAGCTGTTTCATGTCAGCCACTTACATCACCTCGTCATTTCGTCGAGTGTGGACTTGAGCTCTTCAATATCGCTCTCATCCCATTTATTATCGGCAATTCTTTCAAGCCATGAGGCATGCTGTGATAAAAGTGTGTCGTAAAGTCTTTGCTCAAATTCCTTGACGTCATTCACCCCGACACCGTCAAGATAGCCGTTTGTTACAGCATAGATGATCGCAACCTGACAGCCGGGGGTTACGGGTGAATTTCTGTCCTGCTTCAGTACCTCAACGATTCTGGCACCCAGCGCAAGACGCGCCTTTGTATCAGCGTCAAGGTCACTTCCGAACTGTGAAAACGCCTGAAGCTCTCTGTACTGTGAATAGAGAAGCTTGAGCTTGCCCGATACCGCCTTCATCGCCTTAAGCTGAGCAGAGCCGCCGACACGCGACACTGAAATACCGGGGTTTATAGCGGGCATGATGCCCGAATGGAAAAGCTCGGTCTCCAGGAATATCTGACCGTCTGTGATAGAAATTACGTTTGTGGGAATATATGCCGAAACGTCACCCGCCTGCGTTTCAATAAGCGGGAGTGCCGTTATCGAGCCGCCGCCAAACTCGTCCGCCACGCAAGCCGCGCGCTCAAGCAGACGTGAATGGAGATAGAAAACGTCACCGGGGTATGCCTCACGTCCGGGCGGACGGCGGATAAGCAGTGACAGAGCGCGGTATGCCACCGCGTGCTTTGAAAGGTCATCGTAAATGATGAGCACGTCACGCCCCTGCTCTCTGAAATACTCCGCCATAGCGCAGCCCGAATAGGGCGCGATATACTGAAGCGGCGCCGTTTCCGATGCCGATGCCGAAACGATAACGGTGTAGTCAAGCGCACCCTCACTCTCAAGGCGGGATGCAAGCTGAACCACCGACGTGTTTTTCTGTCCTATCGCAACGTAAATACAAATTACGTCCGAATTTTTCTGATTTATAATAGTGTCGATCGCGATCTGAGTTTTACCCGTCTGTCTGTCACCGATAATAAGCTCACGCTGACCGCGTCCGATAGGTATCATACTGTCGATAGCCTTGATACCCGTTGCAAGAGGTACACTTACGCTTTTTCTCTCAATAATGCCGGGCGCCTCCGACTCGATAGGACGGGTGTCCTTTGACTCGATGGGTCCCTTGCCGTCGATAGCCTCGCCGAGCGCGTTTACAACACGGCCGAGCATACACTCACCGACAGGTACGCGAAGTACCGAGCCTGTGCGTTTTACCGTCGAGCCCTCATGCACGCTGTTTTTATTTGACAAAAGAGCGACCGATACCGTGTCCTCTTCAAGATTTTGCGCCATGCCGTGCGTGCCGTCCTCAAACTCAACAAGCTCGTTTGCCATGCAGTTTGTAAGACCGTACACACGCGCGATGCCGTCACCTACGAGAATAACGGTGCCTGTCTCCGACATCTCTATTTTTTCTTTATAGTTTTTGATCTGCTGTTTTATAATACTGCTGATCTGTTCATTCTGACTCATTTATTTATCACTTCCCTCAGTTGATGTAAGCGATGACGGATACTGCCGTCAATGACCTGACCGCCGACCTCTATACGAAGACCGCCGCCGAGCGTACTGTCGATAACGTACTCTACGGTGACTGCCTTTCCCGACACCGCCGAAAGCTTTTTCTCAAGCGCCGACTTCTGCGTGTCAGAAAGCTCACCCACGCTGTATACGGTAGCCGTCGTCATGCTCTTATACGCAAGCACAAGGTCGGAAAAATCCTTTGCTATTTCAAAATAACTGCCGATACGTCCCTGCTCTATTAAAAGCTGTATAAAAGAAAGCACCGTGCCGTCGATCTTTTCAAACGCAGTGCCTGCCGCCTGCACGCGTTCCTTTACGGGAATGCCGTAGCAGCCAAGAAAATCAATATAGTCGGGGTCTTCTTCAAATGCGGCGGTGACCGTTTTGACAGCCCCGCTTACAGCGTCCGTCTTTTCAAGCTCAAGCGAAAGCTCAAAAAGCGCGCTTGCATATTCTTTACTTACCGCTGTCATCGCCATCACCTATTTTCTCAATAACAGAATCAATAAGGTCGCGGTGGTCGTCAGCATCTATCTCGCGCTCAAGCATTTTTTCAGCAAGCGCTACAGAGATATCCGCAACCTCGCGGCGAATCTCCGCCTCCGCCTTTTTCTTTGTAAGAACCGCATCCTCTTCCGCCTTTTTGACGATATGAGCCGCCTTATCCTTCGCCTCTGTTATAATGGTTTCAGAGCGTCTGTCAGCATTTGCCGTAGCTGTACTAATAATACCGTCAGCCTGCTCACGTGCGGTGGAAAGCTGTTTTTCCCACTCCGCCTTACTCTCGTTTGCGTTTTTCTCAGCCTCAGCTGCCGCCTGATACTGCGCGTCGATCTCCGCCCGTCGTTTTGCCATTATGTTTTTGACAGGCTTATAAAGAAAGCGCTTTACAATGAGAAAAATTATAAGCAGGTTTGCAAGCGATATCAGTATCTGCCACAGATTGACCGAAATAATATCGAGTGTCTGCATATTTTATCCTCTTACATAAGTGCGTTTTTAAGTACGTTGACCAGGATACCGGGTGCAACGAAAATGAGAAGGATCGCGATAACGAGCGCGTAAATGCCCGTAGTTTCCGCAATAGCACACCCCATGATCATGGTTGAAGTAACCGAGCTTTTGCTCTCAGGCTGACGTCCGATAGCCTCACACGCCTTTGCTACGGCGTTACCTTCACCGACACCGGGACCGATAGCTCCTGCACCCATACATATACCTGCGCCGAGTGCACAACAACCTAAAATAATACCAATTGCAAGTTCCATAATTTTTTCCTCCGTTAGCTTATTTGCTTTTTATTTTTTCTGTTTAATTTTTTCTGCATACGCTTTTCATACTCTTCCTGCGGGAACGCACCCGAAATGTTGAGCATTGTCAGCATTGCAAAGATGTATGCCTGTATACAACTGCTGAATACGTCAAAATAAAGCGACAGTATTCCGGGAAGACCTATCTGTAAAAGCGGCACCCCGCTAAGTACCTCAGGCAACCAACCGAGCACCAGCCTTGACAGGCCTTGTAACGCCGTTGCAATAAGAACACCGATGATAGAGCCTGACAGCACGTTGCCGTAATGACGGAACGCCATTGACACCGGCGTTGCCACCTCGCCTATAACGTTCAGCGGAGTCATAATAAATATCGGCTCGGTAAAACCCTTAAGATAATTGAAAAGCCCGCCCTTGAGTTTGTAGTAAGTAAGCAGAATAAATACAAGTATTGCCCAGCCTGCTACAACGTTAAGGTCCGACGTCGGCGGGAAAATTCCCAAAAGGGACGAAAGACTGGAAAACGCCGATAACACAAGGATAGCACCTACAAAAGGCGCGTAACCTGCAAAATATTCGCCCATGTTCTCATGTGTCAGCTTATCAAGCGTTTTCACCGCCCATTCAGCCAGAAGCTGACGGCGGGTAGGTGTTTTTACGCTCATACCGTGAGTCATAAAAAGGCAAAGCCAAAATATAGACATCATTACAAGCAGTGAATTTATCTGCGCCGAAGAAACTGGCAGATCCTGTATCGGCATGGGTATTGTGAAATATACCTGCGCGCCCGTAATACTGACGCCCGACGTTGCAGGCGAGGTCAGAATCTTGAGCAGTATACCGACTATAAACGGGAGCACCGTCAGAAGTATAAGCAATACATCAACTGCTATAAACCGACGGCTTTTTGTCTTCATTCTTGCGATTCCTCCTTTTTCTTGCTGAATAACGGGTACAGCATTATTGCAAAACGTGGGAACAAAAGCGGGATAAGCGATGCTATCGGGTCAAAAAAGACACAGCAGAGTACTGCAACAACAATGATAGCAAGGAATCTGAGCATCTGCGACAGCTTGATCTTTGCCGCCGCATCCTTTGGCTTAAGCGACACCGCCTTTTGCACCGTCATCGCCATTGCAAAAAAGTTTGCAACCGCGGTAAAACTGCCGATAAGTGCGCCTGCAAGCACGGATATGCTCCATCTTTCAAGCACAAGATATACCGCCTGCATAAGACCTACCAGTATCACCTGCCAGATCGCAATATACAAGGTATTCTGAATAACTGCTTTTTCAGGTTTCAACCCATCAATTCCTTTCCAATTTTATACAAAGAATATTTTATCACAGTAAATCGGCAAAGTCAAAGAAAATCAGAAATTTTAACATTATTATTGACAAAACACAGACGTATAACTAAACTTTAATCAAGAGGTGATAATAATGACAAACCATAAAAACTGGATAACAGGCCTTTCCATTCATTTCGGAGAAGGCTATTCGCAAAAGGATTTTGAGGCATTTAAGGAGGCGGGCATCGGCGCTGTCGAATTGTCTCCCCGCTTTTCCCGCGAGGACGAGATAGACTGGGATGCGGTAAAGAGCGAAAGCGAAAGAACGGGTGTTAAAATAAACTCATACCACCTTCCGTTTTCGGGAAAATATACTATTTCCGATACCGATGAAGGCAAAAGACAAGAGGTCGTGAATAATAATATCCGTCTTATTGAAAAGGCGGCAAGCGCCGGCGCAAAATATATGGTAGTACATCCCTCGACCGAGCCGATAGCGGAAGAGGACAGAAAATCGCAGATGGAGCAGGCAAAAAAATCCCTGCGTGCGCTTTGCGATGCCGCAGAGAAGGTGAACGCAGTAATTGCGGTAGAGGATCTGCCCCGTACCTGTCTTGGCAGGGACGTTGCCGATATGAAGGAGCTTTTGTCGGCGGACGACAGACTTCGCGTCTGCTTTGACGTAAACCACCTTCTGCGCGGCACTCATGAGGAATTTGTGCGTGAGCTTGGTGATAAGATAGTGACGCTTCATATCTCCGACTACGATTTTGAGGATGAGTGCCATTTTATGCCGGGAATAGGTAAAATAAACTGGTGTGAGCTTGCGACGCTTCTTGAAAATGCCGACTATGACGGTGTATTTTTGTATGAGGTATCTCTCGGTGAGTTTGAAAAGCACGGCATCCACTCACCCGCGCATACCTATAAGGATATCCACCCCAACCATATGAATATAAAAAATCTGTAAATTGTAGTTTGTCGGGGTGTTTTATAATTATTTCG
>JAZPZR010000280.1:0-7534 GCA_045544795.1 Eubacteriales bacterium | reverse complement strand
GAAAACACGACGGTACAGGAAAATCAGGGCGAAAAAGAACCCGACGTTATTGAACAGTTTAAGCAAGAAGTAGAAATTCCTGAAGACAGTAAAGTAACTGACCTATATGGTGACGGTACTGTAATTGTTGTGGAATCAACCCAGACGGTTGATCTCACACCCGACCAGATCAAAGACAGAGTCGAGCTTTTGTTTATAGGTGAGTATACCGGTAACACTTCGCTTGTTCAACCCGACGTTGACTTTATTGCAAACCGTTTTACGTGTGAGCCTGTGTATACAAATTATGAGTTTAAAGCGCTTAAGGTTACAAAGGGAAATATAAACGGTGATACCGTTACTATCCGTGAGGCGGGCGGTACAATTGGTGAGGTGACCTGCCAACCGCTTGACCCGTTGCCCGAATTCCAAAAAGGCAAAAAGTATCTGGTTTACGCAATGCCCAGAGAGGATATCGTTGCGGGTGATATAACGACCTACAACATCTATTCCACAAGTTGCTTTGAAATCGGCGAGGATGGAAATTTAATTTTCCACGTTGATTTGACCGACAAGGAAAAGCAACAGTTTGCCGCACACTACGACGCAATCAAATAAAAAAAGCACCGCGAGGTGCTTTTTGTTTGAGCGTTAAATAAGAAAATAAGTTTTATGACAGTCTGACGTACTATTCCGTTACTACGTAAACGTCTTCGTTTATAAATTCAACTTCGTCAAGGTCAAGACCCTTTGCCCATACCGTATAGAGCGCGGGGAAATCACCCAGCACCGATACGTCCTCTATCTCACAGCCCGAAATGTCGATAAAATCAAGCGCGGGCAGGCTCCTCAGCGCCTTGATATCGGTAACGTCGGTGTGCGCGATATCAAGCGAGGTGAGTGACTGTATTTTTGCAATATCCGACACCGTTATTATGCCCGTGTTATTTGCAACAAGGCTTACAAGCGGGAGACTTGCGATGGCGCGTGTGCTGACAAAAGAGGTCGAGCTTACGTCGAGTGACGTTAGTGATTCAAGCTCTGATAAAAACTCAAAGTTTGATATATTGTTTGATGCAAGGGTAAGCGTTTCAAGTGCCGAAAGCTTGCCTATATTTTTTGCATCCGTCACAAGATTGTGCGAAAGGTCAAGCGTCATAAGCTTTTCGAGCGTGTGGATACCCGACAGGTCGGAAACGGTGTTTTTGGTAAGATACAGCGCCTCAAGCGAGGTGGGGAGTGACGAAATGTCACTTATTCTGTTTTCTGCCGCATCAAGCACAAGAAGTCCCGAAAGGCTTGAAAGGGGAGATATATCCTCAATGCCGTTTTTGCGTAAAAACGCAAACTTGAGCGCGGGCAGGTTGGAAAGCACGCTGATGCTTGTGATATTGTTGTCGGTAAGGTCGATAGACTGAAGCTGTGTCAATGAGCCGAGCGCGTTTATTTCCGTCGAATCAAGACCGCAGCTTGCAAGGGTAAGCGAGGTAAGTGACGTTCTGCCCGAAAGCTGTGAGATGGAAATAAGCTTTGTCTCACCTTCGATATGGAAGGAGGTGAGGTTCGGCATAAGATCAAGGTCGGACAGCGTTTTGAGATAGCCGTCGATGCCGTCGTTTGAAAGCTCCGTCACACCCTCAAGCTCTTTTACACGGATGATGCCGACAGGCTTTGAAAGTGATGCGCGCACCATCTTTTCCATCTTTTCATCGTCAAAAACTACCTCTTCATAATCGTTTGTGACGGTGTAGGAAACTGCAAGCATGGGGGAAACAAGACCCTCGGCATTTACCGCGACCGCGGTAATACGTGTGGTACCGCCCGTGATATTTATCGGGTCGACGTAGATGTTTGAAAACTTTGTGGGATAGCTGCCGTCGGTCGTGTAGTAGACCGTCTCGCCCTCACGCACGGTGATGGTCATTTTAAGCGTTTTGTCATAGCTTCCCTGCGTGGGAGTGTAAACAAGGTCGGAAGGACGCGCAAGCTCTATCTTTTTTCTGATATACTGGTCGTCGAGCGAGGAAATGTAATTTACCGCCTCGTTCAGCTTGCCCGCCGTCGAGTATATCTTTATCCTCATAAGATAAAGCTCCTCAAGACCCGAATCGCGTGTCTTTACCTTTTTCTTTATTGCCTCGTCGATCACGTCGCCTGCGCTGTCAAAATCCTCAAGCGCCATGTGCGCGCTTGCAATTTTGAGATATGCGCCCTGATTTTTCGGCTTCCAGCTGCGCGCGGTATCGTAGTAATCCGCCGCAAGCTGATACTCGCCTTTATTAAAGCGCGCATCTCCTTTTGAAACGTAAATATTATAGAACATGCCGCGGAAGACGACAAGCAGTAAAAATACGGTAAGCGCAGCGGTGGCTGCAAAGGATATGCCAAAGACTATCCAGAATTTTTTTGTTTTTAACATGTTATCACCTCTGATTTTAAAGTATTATAACATATCTCCACGCTTTTTTCAATATTATATGTATGTGTTTAAAATTTGTTAATTCCGTCAAAAATTACTGCAGGAGGTAACCGATATGAAAAACACTTACTTAACCACACCCGTAGACGAGCTTGTCATGCTCAGAAAACAGATAGAGATAACCGAAAAAAAGCTGGATTACGTCACAGATCCCAAGCTTATTGCCGCGCTTTCTTACGAACTGCTCGGACTTCGCGCAAGAGTGGGCTACGTTATCGACTGCGCAAAAAAGAGTTGTGTATAATATATATAAATTAATATACTGTTTTATGCAATTTAACTATTTTTAATATTCTACTTGAAATGCCGACATATATATGCTACAATGTTATCACGATTATAAGTGTAATTATATGCAGTTTATTATTGGGAGGTAATTTTGCATGAAGCTTTCAAAGCTCAAAAGTATTCTGGCGATAGTTTTAATCTGCCTTATGCTTGTGGCACTTGCAGGCTGTAACAGAGTCAGAAGACCTGACGGTGCCAACAATAACAGTACAGATAACAGTAACCGCCTTATCTCACTTCTTGAAAAGGTGGAGGTTCCCGAAGATATCCCCGTAGATATTCCTGATGATGAGGAAGAGCCTGAGGAAGAGGAACCTGAGGAAGAGGAACCTGAGGAAGAAGAGCCTGAGGAAGAAGAGCCTGAGGAAGAGGAACCTGAGGAAGAAGAGCCTGAGGAGGAAGAGCCTGAGGAAGAAACAGGCGCTACACCCTTCGATGCTCCCGGTGACGTAATTTCAAAGATCACCGCTATCCTCGGCGAGCTTAAAGACGATACTACCGTTAACGCAAAGAGCGCAACAGGTGTAAGAGACGAGCTTATGACAAGCCGTACGGTAAGCGTATACATGCCTGAAAAGCTTTTTGACGGTCAGGAAGAGGCTGTAGGCACGATCGCTGCTAACCTTAATATGAATATTGACGTTCAGATCAAGCCTAACGATTACGCGGCAGGTCTCAGACGTGACGTGCTTGCAGGTAAAAGAGTTGACCTTATGTACGTCAATCAGGAGACTTGGGGTTATTCACAGCACTATACACAGGAACTTTCAAAGTTCGTAAACTTTGATATTGCCGATAAGCTTGACACCTTCTCGTCAAAGCTTTCAAAGAAATTTGCAGTCGGCGGTCCTGATGACGGTCAGGTATTTGTTGCTTCAGGCATTGTTGCTCCCTACATGCTCGTATATAAAAAGGGTGATCTCGTTGCGGCTGAGAACAATACGTTCAAGCTTGTTGAGAACACCGCAAATATGGTAATTCCTAACTACACCATCACGGGTGATACTTATACCGATTCCAACGCTTCGGAAGAAGAGGGCGGAACAGCTACAGAGGTCGAGTATAAGGACGTAGTTATTAAAGATCCCGCAACCATGTTCTCAGAAGGAACGTGGAGCGTTCAGGCATTTACCGAAATACTCAAGGCAAGCACAACTACAGGCAGAGTCGGTCTTGTATCATTTGCAAACGACGACAGAAACCTTGACATGTGGTTCGGTATGGAGGACAATGCAGGCTTCTCTATCGACACTACATTACATAACGTATCTGTTGAAACTGCACTTACCGCAAACGAGAGTCTTGACCACGTAGGCAAGAACATGGACTATATGCAGTCACTTTACTGGACACAGACAGGCGTTGATAAGTCAAACTACGTTGCAAACTTTGTAGACCTCGGCCACGGTACAGGCAGTATCGACAAGGCTGAGTACTATGCAACGCTTGATAAAGTCATGGGCAAGTACACAGGCTCTGACATGGTATCAAAGTTCTCATTCATGCCTATCGACATTTCAGAGTATAAGACTGTTATGGAATACGCTAAGTCAAAGAACGTTGAGCTTGACTTCGTTCCCATGCCCTACGGCTACACAGTTGAGCAGGCTGTAAGATCGGGTGATCCTGATGAAGCAGGCTTCTACTACGATTCAAACAGCTTCCCTGTTGAGAAATACGCTGCTTCAATGATCGGCGGCTTCTCAGTTGTAAAAACATGTCAGAATCCTTCAGTTGCACTCCGCGTTGCAGAAGAGATCACAAAGGCATGGAAGCAGGATTACGAGGCAGACATCGTTTCAACAATGAACGATGCTCAGAAAGCACGTTATGCGGAAATGAAAAAGGCTCCCGGCGTTTCATTCTTCCGTTCGATCGTTGCAAACGTTGAGTCTGACTACCACTTCCAGAACGGTTCAGAACTTTCTGCAAGACTTAATGCTGAGCAGAAATCACTCTATCAGGTGCTTCAGTCACTTGCTACTCCCAAGGGCATCCTTACACAGCCCATGTACGCAAAGAACAGCACGCTCGGTGCTTACGTACCGCAGACCTTCACAAAGTGGAGTGAGTTCTTCTACGGTAAGGTTTCGGAGATCGATGAGACAACTGCTCATTCAACAACCATCCTTCCCGCACTTTCAGCGGCATTCTATCCCGCAACGATGATATTCACAGAGTAATTTTAAAAGCGACCGAAATATTTCGGTCGCTTTGTTTTTACTAAAAAGCACCGCTGTCTTTATTGCAGACGTCGGTGCTTTTATATTATATATAGGAAGAATATTTTTTCTTGTACGCTCTCGGTGAGATGCCGACGCTGTTTTTAAATGCAACGGCAAAATTTTTCGGGTCGGAAAACCCGCTCAGGAGTGAAACTTCCTCAACAGGACAGTCGGTAGTTTTAAACAGCGCTTTTGCGTTGTCAATGCGAATAGCCGTGATATGCTGCTTGGGGCTTGTTCCAAGATGCTTTGCAAAAAGCCGCCTGAGATATACTTCGCTGACGTTAAGGTGTCGGGCAAGACGGCTGACCGTCAGCTGTGTGTCGGTAAACTCCTTTGAAATGATCTGAACGGCGCTTTCAAGCAAAGAGGGAAAAGTATTTTCTTTTCCGAACTCAAGCTCAAGCAAGTAAAGTATACCGTAGAGTATTGACTGCGCGCGGTATTGATAACCCACCTCTTTTTTTGCCCATACGTCCGTTATTTCCGAAAAAAGCCTAAAAACCGTTTCGTTTTTGGGGTATACGGTAGTTATTCTTCCGCCTGCAAGCCCCACCGTTTCAAAGTGTATTACAAGCATGTTGTCACGCGTGCAACGGCGTGTATAACCCACCCTCGCAGGAAAAAAAGTGACGCTGTCAGACTTTAATTCGGCGTTGTCTATTACCGCATCGGTATCTATGCGGTAAGAAAGCGCGCAAAAATCCCGCCCGCCGACGTATCTTGCGAATTTATTATAGTTGTATTCTGCCACATCGGTTATAGTGACAGGTAAAAGCTTTTGCAAAAACATTTTTATCACCCGATAATATTATTGCACATTTTGTTACGAAAATCAAACCTTTTGTATTGCTTTGAAGGTTAAAATGCTAAGACCGTTATGTTATAATCAAAATAATAACTGTGGCAGATGCTAGAATGGAGATCATTATGTCAAGAAAAGATACGGCACTTAAATATTTTGAGCAATATAAGGATTTTACCGACGCACGCGTAAGCGGCGGTATAGAAAGCTTCCGTAAAGGCTTTGTGAAATTCAAGTCGGCAGACGGAAGTGACTTTACGGTAGAGCTTAAACAGAAAAATCACGAATTCCGCCACGGCGCGAATATATTTCTGCTCGGTGAGTTCGGTGACGAGGACAAGGAAAGAGAGTACCGCAAAAAGTTTGCAGAGTGCTTTAACCTTGCAACGCTTCCGTTTTATTGGAATTCGCTTGAGCCAAAAGAGGGTGAGCACCGCTATACAGAGGACTCTGTGCCGTTCTACCGCCGTCCCCCTATCGACAGATGCATGGACTACTGCGAACAAAACGGTATCGAGCCGAAAATGCACTGCCTTAACTATGACTGCTTTGCGCCCGACTGGGCAATTGACCTGCCTGTAGACGAATATAAGAAAAAGCTTGAAAAACGCTTCCGCGAACTGTCCGAGCGCTACGGTGACAGAATACGTCAGTGGGAGGTTACAAACGAAACCTTTAAGGACGTGGATAAATACCATCTGTCAAAGTTTTATTTTGAGGATGATTACGTTGAGTGGAGCTTTAAGACGGCGGAAAAATATTTTGCAAAAAACCGCCTTATAATCAACGATTACCACCTCACCGACAGAAACCAGATAAGCAACAGATGCTCATATTATATGCAGATAGAGCGACTTTTGCGCCATGACGTGCATCTTGATTCTATCGGTATGCAGTATCACAGCTTTTTCCCCGAAAGCGAGGAGGCGAAGGCGGCAAAGCACCGTTATAATCCCGTTGAGCTTTTTAAGCTTATGGATAACTATGCCCGCCTCGGCAAGCGCCTGCAGCTTACCGAAATGACAATTCCCTGCTATGCGGGAAGTGAAGAGGATGAGTACGTGCAGGCGGAGATCATAAGAAACCTGTACAGGATAATGTTCTCACATCCCGCGATGGAGGCAATTATTTATTGGAATCTTGTTGACGGCTACGCATACTCAAAGACCTATTCGGGCAGAGATTCTATCGGTAAGTTTGAGGATGGCGAAAACGTCTACCGCGGCGGACTTCTGCGCTTTGATATGAGTGAAAAGCCTGCGTTTAAGGTGATAAAAGATCTTTTCCATAAGGAGTGGCACAGTGAAAAGACGGTATCTTCAAAAAACAAGGTTGCCGAGACACGCGTTTTCTACGGTGACTATACGATGACGGTACACCGTGACGGAAAAAGCTATACAAAGGATATAACGATATCCCGCGACGGTCACAATATATTTACAGTATAAAAAACAGGGGTTGATACCCCCTGTTTTTTTATGAGACTGTCAAAAAAGGCACAGACCGTGAAGAAAAGGATTACACCCTTGCCTCCACTTGTCAGGGGAGGTGGCTTTTTGCGTTAGCAAAAAGACGGAGGGGTAGTAGGGGAGGATATTATCCTCCCGCAACAGCAAATAATAGTCCCATGAAAACGCTAGTGTTTTCATGGGATTTCTTCACTTTCCGCGAACTCTCCCTCTCGTAGTATCACATACGACTTCGGGTCGAGTTCACGAAATCTGCACTCTTTTTTGAAAGTCACATCAGAGTGTCAAA
>JAZPZR010000279.1:0-7614 GCA_045544795.1 Eubacteriales bacterium | reverse complement strand
TTAGCTGAGAAAAGGTCGGTTGCATCCTGGACAGTATTCCACGTTGTAAGATCTTTTGAATAGTAAAGCTCAACATCAAGGTTACCTGCAACGATGCGGTTTTTGCCTGATACTACAGAATCTGTAAACCAAGCAAAAGTTGTGCCCATGAGCATTACAACGCAGATAAGAAGCGAAACGACGCTCATAGTTAACGCACGGCGTGTTGTTTTTGCTTTCATAGCAAAATCCTCCTTCGAAAATAATTAAACTATAATATAGTTTAGTTATTTAATTTTATATCTATATCAATAGTTTGTCAAGAGGTTTTTTGAATAAATCAAATACCTGATACAACTAATTTTAACTCTATACAACACAGAGCCTGCCGTTTTTTTCAACAAGCTCGCAGATGATGGGATGCTCAAACTCAGTGTCGGTTTTTTTATTTGGAGCGTGGAAAGTGATTCTCAATTTTCCGTTTGCGTCTTTAAACAGCATTGCATGGCCGCCGTCATAATCAAGTCCGTCAATATAACCGCGCTCATAAAGAGGCTGGTCGCAATGCTTCCACGGACCCTCTATTTTACCGCTTTCACTCTCAGCCAATGCTACGGCGTAGCCTTTTTCACCGAAGTTTGACCATATCATCAAAAGCCTTCCATCATCATTACGATAGAGATACGGACCGTCGGTAACGCCTTCTTTTGCCCACTTCGGCTCTCTTGCGGTGAAAATATCCTGCGGTTTTGTCACAAAATGCGTAAGGTCATCACTGAGTCTTGCAAAAGACATTCTGCCCGTTCTGTTATCATAGTTTGTCCACTCATTTACAAAAACCATATAGGGTACACCGTTTTCGTCAACGTACAGCGTACCGTCAATTGCGTCCATACCTTTTGGTGTTATATATCCGCCCGCAATATCGGTAAAAGGACCTTCGGGCGATGATGATCTATATACTGATATACTGCGGTGGTCGGTAAGCGAAGAATAGACAGATGTGAATATATAAAAGCTTCCGTTATAATAATGACATTCGGGAGCCCAGAACATGTCTTTTATACCGTGCTCTACGTTTTTCCCTTCGAGTACTGTCACAGGGTCACACCAGTTTTCAAGGTCTTTGCTTTTATAGCAAATGATATCAATATTTTTACTTTCCGGCTTGCCTGAATTCCACATTTCACTCATAGTACTTTTATAAAGATAGTATGTATCCCCTACAAGCATGATAAACGGGTCGCGGCAAGGTATATCGACGGTTTTTACGGTATCGTTACCTATATAAGTTCCTGCTTTATCGGCAGGAATACCAATATTTGAAAGAAACATAAGCCACCTCCGTATTGTTTTATTTGTTCTCTTCCGTTACAAGTCCTGCAGTATCTGAAACGGGTAGAGAAAAGACGATTCCCTGCGCCTTCTGATTCATGTTCATCTGCTTATAGAGAGCATGGAATATTTCATCGCGGATATTCTTTTCCACAACAAGCATAAGTATTTCTTTTTCAGAATGGATGGTTATACCGAAAAACGCTGCTTCCTTTTCCCTTGCCACACCGCGACCGCTGATGATCGTACCGCCGCGTGCGCCGTGTTCACGCGCTATCTGCATAGCATCCTCGGCATAGCCTGCATTTACTATTACAAAAATAACTTCATGATTATTCGTTGTCATAATTATTCCTCCCTGCCCTGCTTATTATTACTGAGAAACTGATACATATTTACACCGATAACGCTTGCAAGCGGTACTGCAATTGCAATTCCCTTACCGTTTCGTATCGTTTCAAATTTCTGTTCAAGACAGTTTATGATAGGTTCGACCATGTCCTCGCGGGCAACGCTCAGTATTACCGCCTTATTGATATTTAGTCCGAGCATTTCTACAAGTTCAGACTGCGCAGTACCCTTACCGCGCGTTACCATCTGAAAATTAACGTCAAACTGACTGAGTATATCGAGGTAGAAATCCGCTTTGGAGCGGTCTACGACCGTTATTATCAGCTTGAGTTTTTTTATTGCAGATTCGTTGATTGTGTTAGCCATAGTCTGCCTCCTTACATAAAATTGATGATATACTCGTCATCATCGGTGCTGAGTATACGCTTCATTGCTCGTTTTTCTTTTATCATATTGGAAACGATCGCTTTAAAGCCGAGCATCTGAATGGTGATAAGCGGAACCATTGCAACCATGGCAACAACACCGAAGCCGTCACGCAACACGGCATTTTCCCCCTGCAGCGCAGAACACACACCGATCGCAAACGGAAGAATAAAGCCCGATGTCATCGGACCGCTTGCAACACCGCCCGAGTCAAACGCGATAGCGGTATAGACAGGCGGGACAAAAAGAGAAAGCGCAAGAGATATAAAATAGCCGGGAATAATATAGTAAATAAGTGAAAAATCATAAATTATACGGATAACGCTGAGCGCGATAGCAACACCGACACCCGCGCAAAGACCTATCATCATTGATCTTTTATTTACATAGCCGCCCGTCACCTCTTCAACCTGCGCATTGAGCACGTGTATTGCAGGCTCAGCCATTACGACAAGAATTCCCATTACTAGCCCGATGCTGACAAGCAAAAACGGTGAGAGATTTGACAGCTGAACACCCATTTTATAGCCGACAGGCATATAACCAACGTTTACACCCGTCAGAAAGATAACAAGTCCAACGTAGGTAAAAACGACACCGACACCGATTTTTAAAAGCTGTCTTTTTGAAAGCTTTAAAAATATAAACTGACAGAGCATAAAGAAGAAAACTATAAGGCCGAGGGCTATCGCAACCTCTTTTGCAACGTGAAGCGCATTATCAAGATAGGCACCAAAGATATCGCCCTCTGCCGCGCCGTAGTTTACGGTATAGTTTAAATCTTTTTTGGCAAATATGCCGAGTACCGTGACTGCAAGAATAGGACCTATAGAGCAAAGAGCAACAAGTCCGAAGCTGTTTTCCTGACTGTGACGGTCACCGAGAACGTTTGAAATACCGACACCGAGTGCCATGATAAAGGGCACGGTGATGGGGCCTGTGGTAACGCCGCCCGAATCAAAGGACATCGGCAAAAGGGCGGCATTGCCATTTTCCGACATAATAAGGGCGAGCGCAAACAAAAGCATATAGAAAAGCATGAGAATGTTTGCAAGACGGCGTTTGAATATAATACGCAAGATTGCAATTACAAGAAAAGCACCCACACCGAAGCCGACGGTATAAACAAGAACTTTACCGTTCATAACCGAGCTCACCTGATTTGCAAGCACCTGCAGGTCAGGCTCTGCAACCGTTATCAGCATACCGAGAACAAAGCATACCGTCAGCAAAAGACCGATCGACTTTTGTTTTGAAAGACCTGAGCCGACGTGAACGCCCATCGGCGTCATCGCAATATCCGCACCGAGATTGAAAAGGCCTATACCGAGTACGAGCAGAATTGCGCCGACGGAGAAGGTGATCAGTTCGACACGGGTAAAGGAAAAGCCGGGTAAAAGCGCAACCAAATATACAATAAGCGTGATCGGCAAGGCGGAAACAAGCGCCTCACGGATCTTTGCCGTTAAAACTCTCAAGATATCACCTACTTTATTTATGTTATTATATTATAACATAAATAACATATTTAACCAATACCCTTTTACAAATAAAAAACGAAGATACAAAAGTACAGATGTATCTTCGTTTTAATATTTAATAGAGTTTTGCGCCTGCGGGGATGCGGTCACTTACCATAAGGAGATTAAGTCTTTCCTCACCCTTCTCGCTATGAATAGCGGAGAGGAGCATACCGTTTGACTCAATACCCATCATCGCTCTGGGCGGAAGGTTTGTGATAGCAACAAGTGTTTTACCTACAAGTTCTTCAGGCTCGTAATAAGCATGGATTCCGCTGAGTATCACGCGGTCGGTTCCTGTACCGTCATCAAGTGTGAACTGAAGAAGCTTCTTTGATTTCTTCACTGCCTCACACGCCTTTACCTTAACAGCGCGGAAGTCTGATTTTGAGAAGGTTTCAAAATCAACAAGGTCCTCAAAGAACGGCTCGATCTCAACGTTTGAATAGTCAAAAACGTTAGTCTCACCGGACAGTTCCTCAACAACCGTATCAGCATCCTCTGCCTTTTCCTCCCTTGTGTTACCGTCTGAAATAGGCTTCATTGTGGGGAAAAGAAGTACGTCACGGATGGATGCGCTGTCTGTAAGAAGCATTACAAGTCTGTCAACACCGAAGCCGAGACCGCCTGTGGGGGGGAGTCCGTATTCAAGCGCGGTCACGTAGTCGTAATCGACCTGCGCAGTAGTGTTCGGGTCCTCCTCACGCTTTTTAGCAACCTGCTTTTCAAAACGCTCACGCTGGTCGATAGGATCGTTAAGCTCACTGAATGCATTACCGAACTCGGTAGCGTTGATAAAGTACTCAAAACGCTCGGTAAATGCAGGATCCTCAGGCTTACGCTTTGCAAGAGGGCTGTTTTCTACAGGATAGTCATATATAAAAGTAGGCTGAATAAGCTGTTCCTCAACAAATGCATCAAAGAACTCAACAAGAACGGTACCTTTTGTTGCATCCTCGGGAACTTCAACATTCTTCTCTTTAGCGCATGCACGCGCGTCAGCATCGGTAGCCCAATCGTTATAATCGCAGCCGCTGTATTTCTTTACAGCCTCCGCCATTGTAAGACGCTCCCACTTATCAAGGTTGATCTCCTTACCCTGATAGGTTATCTGACGTGTACCGCAGACTTTATCTGCAAGGAGTTTATAAAGCTCTTCAACAAGGTCCATCATACCGTAGTAATCGGTATATGCCTGGTAAAGCTCGATCGAAGTAAACTCAGGATTATGCTTGGGGTCCATACCTTCGTTACGGAAGATACGTCCGACCTCGTAAACCTTGTTCATACCGCCGACAACAAGACGCTTAAGATAAAGCTCTGTTTCGATACGGAGGAACATATCCATATCAAGAGTGTTATGATGTGTCTTGAAGGGGCGTGCCGACGCACCGATCTCAAGGGGTGTAAGAATAGGAGTATCAACCTCCAGAAATCCCTTTGAATCGAGGTAGTTACGGATCTCCTTAAGTATTAATGAACGTTTTACGAAAGTGTCTTTAACCTCAGGGTTTACAATAAGGTCAAGCTCGCGCTGACGGTAGCGGGTATCAAGGTCACGAAGACCGTGAAATTTTTCAGGAAGGGGCAGAAGCGACTTTGAAAGAAGCTGAAGCTTTTGTGTGTGCACAGAGATCTCACCTGTCTTTGTTTTGAAAACAAAGCCTTCAAGACCGATGATATCACCGATATCATACTTTTTGAACTGCGCATACTCTTCCTGACCAACGTCATCACGTTTAATATAAACCTGAATATTACCCGTAGCGTCCTGAATGTTATAAAAGCTTGCCTTACCCATAATACGACGGGTCATCATTCTGCCTGCAATTCTTACAGTCTTTTCCTCGTACTGCTCGAAGTTTGCCTTTATATCGGCAGAATCGTGCGTAACGTCGTACTTGGTTACAGTGAACGGATCGTTACCGCTGTTCTGAAGCTCTGCAAGCTTTTCTCTGCGTATACGGAGTATCTCGTTAAGAGAAAGCTCGGGTGCCTGTGAATTGTTCTGATTACTCATTAATTTTTCTCCGAATTATTTAACTATCTCGAGAATTTTTACGTTGATGATACCTACGGGCGCCTCAACGGCAATTGTTTCGTCACTCGCCTTTTTGCCGACGATTGCCGAGCCTATCGGACTATCCTCTGATACCATCTGTATCTCGCGGTTTTCTACGTTTGAACTTGTTACGTCGTATGAGTTTACGACCTCAACGGTCTTCTCCTCACCCGAATCAACAAAAAGAAGCTTTACAATTGAGCCGTGACGAATCTTATCTGTAGCCATACCGATAGAATCGTCAACAATAACAGCAATTTTGAGTGTCTGCTCAAGCTCGGCGATCTTTGCTTCGATCATAGCCTGCTCGTTCTTTGCCTCATCATACTCACTGTTCTCTGAAAGGTCGCCGTATGAACGTGCAACCTTGATTTTCTCTGCTATCTCTTTACGCTTTACTGTACGGAGTTCTAAAAGCTCCGCTTCCATTTTTTCCTTACCCTCAAGCGTAATCTTTACTATCTTTTCTTTAGCCATTGTATATCTCCTTCAAAGGCCTAAAATTTTTTCAAAGCGACTTCGGAAAACCGAAGCCGCTTCTATTTTAGAAAATTACTTTGTCATGCTTGCTACTTCTGAAGCGAAATCGTCCTGTCTCTTCTCAAGACCCTCGCCCTTTTCGTATGTTACGAATTTAACGAGTTTGATATCAAAGCCGAAGTCTTTTGCAGACTGGTTAATGTACTGCTCAACAGACATCTTGTTGTCCTTAACGTATGCCTGCTTGAGAAGACAATTTTCCTGATAGTACTTGTTGATCTTACCCATTACCATCTTCTCGATAACTGCATCAGGCTTGTTAGCTGACTTGGGATCGTTTTTGATCTGAGCGATAAGAATGTTCTTCTCACTCTCAACTACTTCTGCAGGAACTTCCTCGGGGCAGAGGTAATCAGGTGTCATAGCAACGACCTGCATACAGATGTTCTTACCGAGATCCTGGAAATCAGCAGAATCTGCATTACCTGTCTCAAAGAGAGCAACACAAGCTGCGCTGCCGCCGCCGTGTGTGTAGCTTACGAGGTCACCCTCAAGTCTCTCGAAACGGCGGATCTTCATGTTCTCACCGATCTTGAGGATCTTCTCACGGAGAACGTCCTCAACTGTATCTGTTGTATCTTCAAACTTGCATGTAAGAAGCTCTTCAACTGATGCGGGGTTGTAATCAACAACTGCCTTTGCAGCACCCTCAACAAGTGCGCGGAACTCTGCGTTCTTTGCAACGAAGTCTGTCTCCGAGTTAACCTCGATCATACAGCCTGCCTTCTTATCACGGTCAATGTAAACGTGAACCATACCCTCAGCTGCAATTCTGCCAGCCTTTTTGGTCTGTGCAGCAAGACCCTTCTCACGAAGTATCTCAACTGCCTTTTCAGCGTTACCGTCAGCCTCTGTAAGAGCCTTTTTACAATCCATCATACCGCAGCCTGTCTTCTCACGAAGAGCTGCAACGTCTTTAGCTGTAAAGTTCATTTACTTTATCCTCCTGATATTTAATTATTCAGCGGTCTCTTCTGCGGGAGCCTCAGCAGTCTCCTCAGCAAACTGCTCGCCCTGCTTACCCTCGAGAATAGCGTTAGCCATTGTCTCAGCGATAAGCTTTACTGCGCGGATAGCGTCGTCGTTACCGGGGATGGGGTAATCAACCTCATCGGGATCACAGTTTGTATCAACGATAGCAACAACGGGAATACCGAGTGCATGAGCCTCTGAAATAGCGATCTTTTCTTTCTTGGGGTCTACTACGAACATAGCTGCAGGAGCTGCTTTCATCTCCTTGATACCGCCGTAGTTCTTTTCGAGAATTTCTTTCTCATGAACAAGCTTAAGAACTTCTTTCTTGGGAAGAAGATCAAATGTACCGTCCTCTTCCATCTTCTCAATCTGGCAAAGTCTCTGAATTGACTTTCTGATTGTCTTGAAGTTTGTGAGCATACCGCC
>JAZPZR010000278.1:0-4578 GCA_045544795.1 Eubacteriales bacterium | reverse complement strand
AGGGGTGAAGCACTCGCCGCAATCTCCGCAGTTTCAAAAGTAGAACTTTTTACTTCGACCGTTGACGATGCATACGGCACTCATTTACAGTTAGAAGCCGGTGATGAAGTATATTGCGGTGAGGCGGGTCTTGCAAAGGGCACGACCATTATTGTCCGCGATCTGTTTTATAATACTCCCGCGCGCTATAACTTCTTGAAAAAAGATTCGACAGAGTCTGCAAACGTTGTGTCAATTATGCAAAAGCTTGCTCTTTCAAGACCAAATATGTCCGTAAAGCTTATTGTTGACGGAAAAAACACCCTTTTAGTAAATAAAAGTCTTGATCAGGTTGATACTATTTATTCAATATTCGGTAAAGAAATATCTGATAATCTTATACAGGTGAAAAGCTTTAATGCAAGAGTTCTGGTTGAAGGTTATATCGGCACGCCAAGATGCAGTCGTTCTAACAGGAATTATCAATTATTTTTTGTGAACGGCAGATATGTAAAAAGTAAAACGATTACTGCCGCGCTTGATAAAGCTTATAAAAATTCGCTTATGAACGGTAAGTATGCCGTTGCAATTCTTTTTATCGATACAGACCCCGCGTGTGTAGACGTTAATATTCATCCTACAAAGATGGAAGTTAAGTTTTCAAGTGAGTCTCTTGTATTTGAGATGGTTCACCGCGCTGTCAAAGAAGGATTGTTAAAAGAAATACAGTTCAATGAAAAAATTGAAGAGTATTCTAAAACCGAACAGGCTACACAACAGCCTCTTGATATGGTTGGTGAGTTTTTAAAGAGCCTTTCTACCGATGAAAAGAAAAAACTGAAAATTGAAGAGCCGAGAAATATACTTACAGATGCGTCGATAATCAGAGCGGAGCATCAGATGTCTTTTGCGGCAAATGATATGGAAGATGAGGAGAAAAAAGAATTCTTCCAGACGTCCATTCTGCCTAAAAAGGAAATTACAAATTATTCACCAAGCCGTGCTGCGAATCTGAAAACCACGGGATATTATCACCGTACTCCCAATCTCGATCTAAAAGAATTGTCGCTTAACTATTGTAAAGAAATGTACGATGATTCTTATTTGATGACAAATGAGATCCCGTACAGATATGTCGGCGAACTTTTTAAAACGTATATCATAATTGAAAGCGGAAACCTGTATTATCTAGTGGACAAGCACGCTGCGCATGAGCGTATTTTGTTCGAAAAAATATACGAGAGATATAAGAAACAGAATAAATTCCAACAGGAGCTTTTGGAGCCTGTTCCTGTTTCGCTTTCACCTGAAGAAGCCGATATTGCTCACAGATATGCAAATGAACTTGCGGCATACGGCTATTACTTTTCGGAGTTTGGTGATAACGATATTCTTTTGCGTACCGTTCCGTTTGTTATTTCACCCGGTGATACTGTATCTTCGTTCATTGAGCTTATTGAGATATTTAATCAGACGGGTGAGTTCGGTATAACAGAATACGAAAATAAAGTTATGAAGTCACTTGCCTGCAAGGGTGCGATCAAAGCGGGTTTTGACAGCACAGATCTTGAACTTGAAAACTTTATAAAAGATCTTATTTTTAATAATAAAATTAACTACTGTCCGCACGGAAGGCCCATCATTTGTGAATATTCACGAAATGATATTGAAAAAGCATTCAAGCGGAAAATATAGGTGTTTGATGAAAAAAGTAGTTGTTGTTTGCGGGCCTACTGCATCAGGGAAAACTTCACTTGCTGTTTCTCTTGCTAAACGGCTCGATGCTGAAATAGTATCTGCCGATTCGATGCAAATTTATAAAGAAATGAATATCGGTACTGCTAAGCCCGATGACGTTGAAAAAGATGGTATTGTGCATCATATGATGGATATAGTGTCCGTTTGTGATGAATATAACGTTTCTTTGTATAAGCAAAACGCAACACGATGTATTGAAGATATTATTTCAAGAGGGAAAAATGTAATCATTGCAGGCGGCACGGGGCTTTATATTGACAGTCTTATAAACAATGTCGATTTTTTCGAATTTGAAAATGACTTTTCATACCGTGATGAATTGACGTCACTTGCCAATGAGCATGGCGGGGAGATTCTTGTTGATATGCTTTTGAAAGTTGATCCCGATTCAGCCTCAAGACTTCACAAAAACGATATTAAACGTCTTGTACGAGCGCTTGAAGTCTATAAGGTTACGGGTAAGACTCTTACCGAGCTGCATATTCTGAGTAAACAAAAGCGACAATACGACCCTGTTTTTGTAGGGCTGAATTATACTGACAGACAAAAGCTTTATGACAGGATAAATCTTCGTGTTGACGTTATGATGGAAAACGGATTTTTGGATGAGGCAAGAGAATTGTTGTCTTTACCGCTTTCGTCAACTGCAAAGGCGGCAATCGGTTACAGCGATCTGTTTTTATATATGGATGGGGTTGTCAGCTTGGATACCGCCCTTGAAAATATTAAGCAAAAATCACGTAACTATGCAAAAAGACAGCTCAGTTGGTTTAACAGAAATCCCGAAATAAAGTGGTTTTACCCTGATACCTATAACGGTTCAGAGGAATTATATAATTGTGTATTTGATTTTGTATCAAGTAAGTTGAGGTAAAACGTTTGAAATTTAATTTTGTAAAATTTATTTTAACACTGTTTTCTGTTTTTGTTGTTGTAATTGTTGTGTATCAGTTATATCTGCACTTTTACAAATCTGCATCAACGGAGTTCGCTGTTCAGATTTCCTGTGAGGATACCGAGACGACCGTGGGATACTTTGTGCGTGATGAAGAGGTTATTTATTCCGGAACTTCAAAGTATTTTGATATTATTATTCCAAACGGCGGCAAGGTGTCAAAAAACGGTACTATCGCAAACGTATATTCCACGGAAAACGCCGCACGCATACAGTCGCAGATCAGAGAGTTAAAGCTTAAAATTGATGAGTATAAGTCAGTTGCATCTGCGGGTAACGGTATAAGTGATTCTTCGGCATATACTAATGCAATAAAAATGGATGCTTTGGGTATATCAAACTCTCTTTCTGATAAAGAAATTGAATCTGCGTTTTCAAATGCTTCTGATTTTGTTGTCAGTGTTATAAAGCATAAGATTTCAACAGGGGAGATAAGTGACTATTCACAGGCAGTTTCCGCTTTGGAAGAGGAAATGAAAACGCTTGAGCAGCAAAGCGGCTCTATCACAAAATATCTTACCGCGCCTGTTTCGGGTTATTTCACTTATAGGGCCGACGGGCTTGAAACGTCACTTGATATGAGTATGACAGAGGATATTACTCCCGAAAGCTTTGAAAATATAAAAAATGTATGTGAAAAGTCAAGTGTTGTCGATAATTCAATCGGTAAGGTTGTAAAAGGCAGTGATTGGAGGATCTGCTTTAAATCTTCTGCTGATAAGTTTGAAAAGGTGTCTGTCGGAACTACGCTCTATATCAGAATACCTTCTCTTACTGAGAGTAAAATTAAATGTAAGGTTGTTAGTCTTAAGAAAAACGGTGATGACGTATACGTTGTTCTTGAATCTAACGTAGTTACGGGTGATATTTTGTCTCAGCGTTCATGTGAGATAGAAGTCATAATTGCATCATATGATGGACTTCGCATTGACAAAAATGCTTTGAGAAAAATAGACGGTGAAAACGGAGTATTTGTTAAGAGTAACGGAATTCTGCGATACAGAAAAGTAGATCTTTTATATATCGGTTCTACCTTTGCTGTTATCAAATATGATTCTATTGATAAATCGAGAGTGCAGGCTTATGATGAGGTCATTGTAAGAGGATCGGATTTATATGATGGGAAGGTGATATCCTGATGACTGATTTTGAAAAGAATATCAAAGAACTTATTGATCTGACAGAGAAAAATAACGTAAAGCTTATTGCTGTTACCAAAACAGTTCCAGTTGAGATTATAAATGATGCTATTTCACTCGGTATTACGGCAATTGGTGAAAACCGTGTTCAGGAATTACTTGAAAAATACGATGATTTAAACAAGGATAATCTTGAAATACATCTTATAGGTACGCTACAGACAAATAAAGTCAAATATATAATTGATAAGGTTGATCTTATACATTCTGTTGACAGCATTAAGCTTGCACAGACAATAAGTAAATGTGCTGTGAAACACGGAAAAATTCAGGAAATTCTTGTTCAGATAAATATTTCGGGAGAAGAAACTAAAAGCGGTATTGATCCCAAAGAGGCAGAAAGCATTATTGAACAGATTTCTGTTTTGCCCAATATTAAGGTGAGAGGACTTATGTGTATACCGTCTCCTGAAACGTATAAGGGCGAAAATAAAGTTTATTTTGATGCGATGAAAAAAATCTTTGTTGACATTGCAAATAAAAAGTTGGATAATGTATATATGGATATTCTCTCAATGGGAATGTCGTCTGACTATGAAACTGCTATCGAGTGCGGTGCGACCGCTATCCGCGTCGGTACTAAAATATTTGGAAAAAGAAAATATACGGAGGTATGATCATGGGTTTAATGGATCACTTAAAGAAATTCGCAGGTGTTGCAGGCGATGAGGATGTTGAAGAAATGGG
>JAZPZR010000277.1:0-6132 GCA_045544795.1 Eubacteriales bacterium | reverse complement strand
AGTACCATTATGTAACTCGGCTGATGAATTTAACAAAGTAGTTTCCCACGAGTTATATTTACCCCATCCTTCGTTCCATTTAACGCCCTTGTGTTCAATAACCAAAGTATCTTTTATAGTGAATTCTTCACCATCGATTTCGTAAATAAATTCAAACGGGAACTCACCGTGGTTGAACTTGGGTGTATTTGGATTTGGTGAGAATAACGTACTGATAGTAAAAATTATCCATGGCAAAACGAGAAATATGAATGCCAATGAAATGGTTACGAGCATAGCAAAAAAAGAACTTATAAAAATAGTTTTCTTTTTGTTCATTGAGTATCCTTCTTTATTTTATATGATATTTTAAGTATAGCATATAATTTTTGCTTAATCAAGAAATATAAAAGGTGATGATTTAGCATTTGCCAAGTCATCACCTTTTATATTTTATTTAAATGACAAGCTGTTGTTAAGAACGAGAGTACTGTATAAGAACAGAACGTCTGAATTTTCAAAATTAACAAACTGACCGAGCATGTCACTATTGATATATCGGATATCTATCAATGTTATTTTGGAATAACTTTCGATAAATAGGGGAGATATACTGCTTCCAAATGAATCGCGGAACATTATAAGATGTTTACCATTATCACAATTCGGATTTTCAACAGTAATCAAAGCATCTGAACCGCTCATGAACATCTCATACGGGTCACGGCCGTTAGCTTTTTCCATGTCATATATATGTTTTTGTATAGGTGTTCCTGTATCATAACTTGTTACTGTGCAGTTGCTAAACGTATCTGTTGTAAGATATTTTAAAGTATCAGGCTTGACAGGAAGCGTATACTGACCGCTGTAAACCCCGTAGAAAGGTTTGTTCAATGTGTTTTCCTGATACTCCGCGTTTATATCGGCGTTCATTTCTTTTGCGATTTTTTCTGCAACGTCACTGATATTTTCCTGCTTCCAATGCGTATCTGTGCGGTAATAGTCGTTTATATCAAGTAGTCCTGTTATATCAATGTATTTAAAATCAGGTGTCTCTTTTTTAATCATTTCCGTAAGAAGCGGATAGTCCAATTTGAGATCTGATAAAAACATATTTTTATCAGGTATTATGCTCAGGTAAACGTTGTTGTTTTTATCTTTTAAATACTTTTCATAAAGACTGTTAAACTTATCAGATGCGTTCTTTATCATTTCTTCATTAAGAGGAAATTCGTTTTTTGACAAATGTCCGTCTTTCAAATATATCTTGTTATTATCCGACTGTGAAAAAATGTTGAGCACACTGAATGCTTTTATGCCTCTGAAGGTATCTCTTAGCGGGAACTGGTCTTGTGTATAGGTTTCGAATTTCCCCATAAATTCGCCGTTTAACACTGTTGCAGAGTTTAATTCGGGAAAAGATGCAAGCGTTCTCCTTTCACTGTCAGAAAAGCTACTTTCCGGCTTTAACCAACACCATACCGAAAGAATCAGAAGCGTTACGGCGGGAAGCGAAATGGTGAATATGTTTTTAAAATTCTTTTTCATGTTTCACCTCTAAAATCTGAAATAAAGGAAGGGGTTGAACGAGCCGTCGACAAGATATGCGGTTATTGTTATTAGCAGCGCTGTCAGAATAAACGGCTTTATAATTGTAACAACCTTCAAATCCCGGATTTTTTCAAAAATCTTTTTGGGTAGGGGAGTAGCACCGATGATTCCGAGCACGAGTATAAGCGCGTAGCTTTTGAGATAATATAGCGTTTCCTGCGACGAAAATCCGATCGTATTTACACCGAAAAGGCCGCCGACGTACTGAAAAGCTTCTGTAAGATTAGTTGCATTGAATATGATAAAGCTGATCATAACGAAAAACAGAACGTAAATATGAGTGAGGCCTTTTGACTTTGTCAGTAATTTTGATAAAAACAGCTTTTCAAGTATAAGAAATACTGCAAAATAAAGTCCCCATACAATAAAATTCCACGATGCACCGTGCCAGAAGCCTGTCAGAAACCATACTGTAAATATATTAAAAAACCATCTTGCTTTTGATACTCTGTTTCCGCCCATGGGAATGTAGACGTAGTCACGGAACCATGAGCCTAGTGATATATGCCATCTTCTCCAGAATTCCGTTATGCTTTTTGAAATATAGGGATAGTTAAAATTCTCTATAAAGTCAAAACCGAAAAGTCTGCCAAGACCGATCGCCATGTCACTGTAGCCTGAAAAATCAAAGTAAATATGAAGGCAGAAGGATATTCCGTAGATCCAATAAAATAATACTGTTTTATTTTCAGATGCGCGTATTATATCACAAAGCTCACCAAGCGCATTTGCTATCAGCACTTTTTTGGAAAGACCGCAGATAAATTTTTGTACACCGCTTGCCGCTAGCGAAAGACTGTGCTTTCTGTTATCCAATTGGTCGCATACGTCTGAATAACGAACGATCGGTCCTGCAATCAACTGCGGGAAAAGAGCGATATATGTTGCAAGCGTTATTGGATTTTTTTGCGCAGGAACGTCTTTTCTGTATACGTCAATAGTATAGCTGAGTATCTGAAATGTATAAAAGCTTATACCGATAGGCAGCGCAATTCTCAAAAGCGGTACAGATATGCCTGTGAGTGCGTTGAAATTGCTTATAAAAAAATCAGTATATTTGAAGTAGGCAAGAAACCCTAAGCTGACAATAACCGATAATGCCAAAAACAGTTTTGAAAGAGGCTTTCCTTGGTATTTTTCTATAAGTAATCCCAATATATATCCCGCAAGGATAGAAACAAGCATCAAAACAATATACTTCGGTTCGCCCCATGCGTAGAATATCAGACTGAACAGCAATAGCACGGTATTCTTGAGTTTTCGCGGAACGGCAAAATACAGAATAAGTACGATCGGCAAAAAATAGTATAAAAACGGAATACCTGAAAAAAGCATTTTTACCTCCGAATAAAAAAGGCGCGGATATCAGTCCGCGCCCTGTTCTTTTAAATTACGCTTCGAGTGATTTGGGGCACATGAGGAAGAATACTGTGTTGCCAACGTTTTCGACAATTTTTTCTTCTGCTTCTGTGCAGATGTTCCATCTGAGGTTAGCGTTATCAGAAAGTGTTGTTTTAAAAGCTTCAACGTCTGTACCGTCCTCGAGAACGAAAATGTAACCAACGAAGGGAATTGTACCCATCATGGGACCGAACATAACGCCTTCTTTAAAGCCATTGATCTCTGCATTGTCAAAACCGTTAAGAAGACCGGGCTCAACAGGAGCTGCCATAGGAGCAAACTGTATAACACTGTTTTTTATGAGCTCGTCAGCAATTGCCTGAGCTGAAAGTGATGAATCAGCTGTAACTCTGTCTTTGAAATCCTTTGAAAGAATCTCACCGACAGTACCGTCTGCGCTTTCTGCGCCGTCTGTAGTGTCATTTGTGTCGTTGTTTTCTGTCTCATTCTGAGTATTCTCTGTGTCAATGTCAGGTGTCTCAGCAGCAGGTTTTTCAGAACATGCTGTAACTGAGAAGATAAGTGTCATTGCGAGAATAAGTGCGATAATTTTTTTCATTTTTGGTTTCTCCTTGTTTTTTTAAAATTTATTTTTCAAAGCAACTTACAGTTCTTGTGTCAGTTGCTTTATCATACGTAAGCGAAAGGACGTAAGTCTTATTTTTTGTTTTGACCGACATCGTATTGTTTTTGGAAAGTTCATTTTCAGGTATCTGCCACAGTAAACCGGTATCATTGTTTACCGTGTATTCCTTATCTGTCATGAGCATTTCGTCGGAATTCTCATCGTTTACTACTATTGTGCCGCACGACACGGAAATTATTGTACTTTTTTTCGTGTCAATGTTAACAGGTACCGTGATAATTTTAAACTCTCTTGCAGATGCTAAAGAAACAGAGTTTGAACCGTGAAGCACAACGTCTTCGTTATAGGGTGATATGCCGTCAATTGTTATTTCTGTTGTGTTATTACTGATATTATATAAAGAAATAATACCTAATGCAATTATAAGACAAGCGGCAACAGATGCGAATCCGATAATGCTTTTTGAAATGCCGGTTTTATTGTTTTTGCAGACTTCTATTTTCTTTCGCAACCCGTCAGGTGCTTTAATGCTTTGATATGCGGCTATATGTTTATCACTGAACATCATTTTCCTCCTTTATGATAATACTTTTCATCATTTCTCTGCCACGTACTAACCTCATTTTAACGCTTGATTCGGATATCTTAAGAATAGACGAAACCTCTTTTACAGAGTAACCTTCAAGATAATGAAGTATTATTACTGATTTATACTTTTCATCAATCTGCGAAAGAAGCGAGATAACTTCTTGCTGTAAATTATTTTCGGAAGTATCAGAAGTAATTTCCGCTATTTCATCTAAGGTGATATGATTCCGTACTTTTTTATAACGTAACAGGTCGTGGCATCGGTTTATTACAGAACGGATAAACCAAGCTTTTTCATGGTCAGAATCATGAAAAATGGGTGAGGAGTTAATGTATTTTATGAAAACGTCTTGTACAGCATCCTGCGCATCCTCATCGCTTTGAAGGTGCGAGAGTGCAACTCTGTACAGTGTATCTGCATACAAGTCATAAGCTGTTTCAACGTCAGTTTTAATTCGACCCAGTATACTCACTGATTTACCCTCCTATCATATAAACGATTCAAAAAAACAAAAGGTCACAAAAGTTTGAAAATTTTATTATTCTAATTTTTGAGATAATATTATAAACATATCACCATGATTATATTTTTTAAGAAATTAGACATAACAAAAAATCCGTCGATATAAAATCAACGGATTTATCGTGGTCGGAGTGACAAGACTTGAACTTGCGGCCCCTAGACCCCCAGTCTAGTGCGCTACCAACTGCGCCACACCCCGATGCCTTAATATAATAATGCATAAAACTGAATATGTCAAGTATAAATTTAATTTTTTTGAGCAGAATCTTTTAATCTGCTCAAAAAAGAGTGGTGAAGACAGGTGGACTTGAACCACCGACCTCTTGCATGTCAAGCAAGCACTCTAACCAGCTGAGCTATGCCTCCATATAAAAATGAATTTCTTCATTAAATTATTAAATGGCTGGGATGGCTGGATTCGGACCAGCGAATGACGGAGTCAAAGTCCGTTGCCTTACCGCTTGGCTACACCCCATCGTAGTCCGATAAAACGGTATAGAAAAAAAGTGGGGTGGATGATGGGACTTGAACCCACGACCTCCAGAGCCACAATCTGGCGCTCTAGCCAACTGAACTACATCCACCATAAATATAAAAATGTGGCGCGCCTGAAGGGACTCGAACCCCTGGCCCACTGCTTAGAAGGCAGTTGCTCTATCCAGCTGAGCTACAGGCGCACATGGAGCGGGTGATGGGAATCGAACCCACGTTATCAGCTTGGAAGGCTGGAGTTCTACCATTGAACCACACCCGCAATTTCAATGCTTAAATATGTTAGCATAACTTTATCCCGTTGTCAAGCGTTATTTTGAAATAATATTAAACAATTTTTATTTTTCTTGACTATAAACAGTAAATAAAATATACTATACGATAAAGAAGGTGTACTCAATGAATAATATAATAAGAACGAAAATGTTAGATGAAGCAAAAATAGAAAGTAAAGGCAAGCGCCCCATGATCGAAACTCTTATTTTCTTTCTGATCATGGGCATAGGTTCTGCAGGACAGAGCCTTTTGCTTTATCCTGCGATGATGTATTATATGTATACTGATGAAAAGATCGTTTCTCTTATTTTAGGGAAAACTCAGTTTGATTCGCAGGCGTTTATTGATGCAATGAATTCTTTCATTTCAAACATGCCTGAATGGATGACTGTAGTTAATCTTTTTTCGACCGCTGCTATTATCGTTGCCTGTGTTGTTTACTGTAATAAATTTGAAAAAAGAAGTCTTGCAAGTATGGGGTTTCGCAAACGCGGTGCATTTTGGGAGTATCTTGGCGGTCTTTTAATAGGTGCATTGCTTTTCGGCTCGGTAGCGGCTATAGGAATTGTGTCGGGCGCTTTTGAGTTTAAAGGGGTGTCGTCTTTTTCTTTACCTGTAATACTCTTTTACTTTTTGGGAAGTCGGAGGCCAAGCGGTCTTAGGGAGACAAGCTTTA
>JAZPZR010000276.1:0-7786 GCA_045544795.1 Eubacteriales bacterium | reverse complement strand
GGTGCAGATATGTATCACCTTAAACACAGGAACGCTCTTTGAACCGAAAAGATACTCCCATGCCTTTGAGCCGTAGTGCGACCAGCCAAGAACCGTTGTGAATGCAAAAAGGAACATCGCGACTGCGATAAATCTCTCACCGATATCACCCCATGAGAAAACAGTATTGAAGGCGCCGCCGACAAGCGTTGCATCGGTATATTTTGCAGCAAATTCCTTTGCGATCTCACCTGTCGAAAGGTCAAATACGCCTGAGGTGAGAACAACGAGAGCCGTCATGGTACAAACTACTATTGTATCGGCAAACACTTCAAAGATACCCCACATGCCCTGCTTTACAGGCTCTTTAACGTTTGAGTTGGAGTGAACCATAACTGACGAACCGAGACCCGCCTCGTTAGAGAAGACTCCGCGCTTACAGCCCTGCACGATAGCAGTACCTATAAGACCGCCAAGCCCCGCCTCAAGATTGAACGCGCCCTTGAAGATTGCCGCAAATGCAGGAATAACGTTATCGTAATTGATACCGATAACCACAAACGAGCCTGCAACGAAAAGGACTACCATAAAGGGAACCACCTTTTCCGCAACGCTTGCAATACGCTTAAGACCGCCGAGAACGATAAGTGACGTAAGTATCATTATCAGAACGCCGATTATGACGTTATAAAGTGACATACCGCCAAATTCAACCGAAGAAAGCGCAGGGATATCAAAAGCACCCGTTACGTTTGCAACGATCTTATTTACCTGACCCATTGAGCCTATACCGAAAGATGCAAGAAGTGTGCAGATACAGAAAATAACTGCAAGAACAGAGCCTACGTATTTCATACCCTTTTTGAAGCCGAGGCCGTCCTTTAAGTAATACATCGCACCGCCTGACCACTCGCCTTCTTTATTGCGGCGGCGGAAGAAGATACCGAGCACGTTTTCGGAATAGTTTGTCATCATACCGAGAAATGCGGCAAACCACATCCAGAAAACAGCACCGGGACCGCCAATACAGATAGCCGCGGCAACACCTGCGATATTACCTGTACCGATAGTTGCGGCAAGGGCTGTACAAAGTGCCTGGAAGGGTGAAATAGTGCCCTTTTCCTTTGTATGACCTATAACTTTTTTTGTGAACATACTGCCGATGGTGTTTTTCCACCAATGACTCAGATGACCTATCTGAAACACCTTTGTAACGACCGTCATAAGAATACCCGTACCGATAAGAAGTATAAGACCAATCTTTACCCATACGAAATCGTTGATAACACCGTTTACCGATGCTATCGCATCAAATACCTTGTCCATTTTATCCTCCTAAATTAAAAATGCTGACAGCATTAAACTGTCAGCACAAAATACAAAGTAATATAAATACTTTTTAACTTTGTCCTTTTGCCTGAGAGATTAGCGCTTACGCTTTGCACCTTCGGCACCCAAACCAATGGGATTCTCCAAAGTTCCGTCCACCCACAGTCTTTAATCAATTCTGCAAGTTTCATCCGAACAATATTAATTTAACTTTGCCATTTTACTACATTACACAAAAAAAGTCAAGTGTTATTTGCAATAATTGTTGATATATGACTCAAGAGTATAATTTATTACCTCTCTCGCCTTTTCGGCTCCGTCAACCTCGTTGACTGCAGTCTGCTTTCCTTCAAGCTCCTTATACACTCTGAAAAAGTGACTTATCTCATCACGCACGTGAGGCGGAAGCTCGGAAAGGTCGCGATAGACGTTATAGGTAGGGTCGTCAAAGGGAATTGCGATTATCTTTTCATCGTTTCTCTCGCTGTCCACCATTGATATAACGCCGATAGGATAGCAGCGCACAAGCGTCATGGGACGGATACCCTCAGTACAAAGCACAAGCACATCCAGCGGGTCAAGGTCGTCTGCATAAGTGCGGGGAATAAAGCCGTAGTTTGTGGGGTAACGGGTCGAGGTATACAGAATACGGTCAAGCCTGAGCGTTCCCGTTTCCTTATCAAGCTCATACTTACACTTTGAGCCTTTTTCTATTTCAATTACCGCCTCAAAGCTGTCTGCACTTATACGCTTTGGTGATATATCATGCCACAGATTCATTAAATTTCGCTCCTTTAGTTATAATATTTACATTATACATTATAAATATTACAATGTCAATTAGCGGTAAGCTTTGCAATAAGGTCCTGCATAAGCTTATCACGGCGTATCTGATATACGTATGTCATGGGCATACCGCCGGGTGTATAGTTATACTGCTTATCGTAATTGGGAAGATTTCTTGAAATGATTTTACCTTTCATAAAACGTTCACCGTCATTCAAAAGCCATGCAACCGCCGTAACGTCCCATATAACGCGCGTCCACGAAAGACCTTTTGCGTATCTGTTTGCGGCATCCTTTGTATGCTGTGCAAGATAATCACAAAGCGGGTTTTTACCGACAAGCCAATAGTCAAGCTCAGGCTCTGAAATACGGAATTCGCTTACAACACCCATACAGGGAAGCTGTACGTAGGGCACACCGCTGTTATACACAACACGCGCCGCCGCAATATCCTGCTTCATGTTGAATTCACCCGCGCCAAGCTCAAGAGAGTGTCCGCCCAGCCATACAACAACTATATTTTCCGCAATTGACGGGTCGATAAGAAGCGCAGAAGCAACGTTTGTGATAGCGCCGATAGCAACAACGTAAAGCGGGTTTTCGGAGCTGTAAGCTTTAGCGAGCGCAACAAGGTGGTTTGCCGCATCGGAAATTACGGGCGTTGTTTCGTTTGCAAGATATTCTACAGAGCCCTTATAGGTAACGTCGGCAAGGTCGGCTCTTCCCGCGAGGGTGATTATATGCTTTATCTCCTCGTAGCTTCTGTACATTCCGTCAGAGGGCGATTCTGAATTCGGATTAAAAAAGGGCGCGGCATACAGCGCCTTTACGTTTAGTCTGTCAGACGATCTAAGCATATATGCAATTGCATACTGGTCGTCGATCTCGTTATACGCGTCGGTGTCGAGCACCATATCTATTTTGCCTGTCGGCACAGATAAATTCTTATAAAACTGATTCATTGTCATAACATTTCTCCTAATTCTTCAGCAGTCGGAATAGAGTCCGACGCGCCCTTTCTTGATACTGCAATTGATGATGCAACCGTTGCCGTTGCAACCGCCCCTTCAAGCGATGCGCCGTTTGCAAGCATAAGTGACATGGCGCCGATAAAACAATCGCCTGCGGCTGTTGTGTCGACCGCCGTCACCTTTCTTGCAGGGCATATTACAAGGCTGCCGTCCTTTATAAACGCAGAGCCTTTGTCACCCAGCGTAATAAGCGGTTTTTTTATGCCCATAGCCTGCATTTTCTCAAGCGCCATAAGGGTACTGCCGTTATCCTCAGGTAAAATTCCTGTCATAAGCTGACACTCTGTTTCATTTGGTATTACCATATCGGTAAACGCGAATATCTCTTTAGGAAGATCGATATAGGGCGCGGGGTTGAGTATTACAAAGCAGCCGCATTCCTTTGCAAGCTTTATTCCGCGGCAAACAGATGCTACGGGTATTTCAAGTTGAAAAATAACGATATCAGCCCACTCAAAAAGTTCGCGGTTATCATCAATAGTTTTTTCAGTCACACAGCCGTTTGCGCCGCTGTCTATTATAATGGTATTATTACCGCCGCTGACCGTAATAACCGCGGTACCTGTCGGTGTGTCCTTAAGCTTCTGACCGCAGAATATAACGCCGTTTTTATTAAAATTGTCAATAAGCACCTGTCCGTAGGCATCGTCACCCACGTTTCCGAGCATTTTTACAATACCACCCAGCTTACCGACGGCAATAGCCTGATTTGCACCCTTACCGCCCGGAGATGCCGCAAAGCTGTGCCCCATTACCGTCTCACCCGTTTTGGGGAAACGGTCGGAATGAATGGTAAGATCAATATTTATACTGCCCACAACTAATATATTTTTCAAGGAATCATCCCCTTTCAGATTGATTATATGTTTTACAGACGGTTTTTGCTTGTACAAAATGACACTTTTGTGTTTTTTGGTAAAAACAATTGACAAATCGCAGGCTATGATATTATAATCTGAGCATGAGCAGAATCAACTTTATACAAAAAATCAAAAAACCGAGCGGTGCGCGTGTAAAAATGCACAGTCACGATGCTATCGAGTGTGTCATCTATCTTAAAGCGAACGGTACAACTGACATCGGAGGACGGCAATACCGCATAACAGACGGCAGCGTGGCAATAATAAACGCAGGTGAGCCGCACAACGAGATACACTCCGACAGTGCAGATATTGTGTGTTTTGTCAGCGATTTTGACCTGTTTTACATACCAAGCGGTGTTTACCGTCCTAAAAACATTGCAGATATAACCAAAATTGCGCTTCAGATACTATTTGAAAGCGGCACTCCAAAAGCATTTCACAGCACCATGCTGTCAGCCAAAACAGACGAGCTTATGGTATGCATCATGCGTGATATTTTGTCACGGGGAAATTCTGCAAAGCTTGAAGAGTGCATGCAATATATAGCAGATAACTGCACACAGGACATTGACATAAAAGTTTTGTGCAAGGAATACGGCATGGGCTACGACTCCTTCAGGCACAGATTCAAGGCAATATACGACATATCACCGCAAAGCTATCTGATATACTGCAGGCTGAAAAAAGCAAGTGATCTGCTCGGAAATACCGATATATCCTGCACCGATATTGCACATGAGTGCGGGTTTTGTGACAGCGCGCAGTTTTGCAAGATGTTTAAAAAGCAATTCGGGTTTACGCCGACAGAATACAGAAAGAACATAAGATAAGATAAAATAAGATAAAATAAGATAAGATAAGATAAAAACGACAGACTTCGGTCTGTCGTTTTTATCTTATAATGAATCTGCAAATTCGTCCAGAAGTCCGAGATCCCACAAAAGACGTGAAAGCACGTACTTGTCGCGGATATCCTTTGTCGCCTTTAAAGTAAAGGGCAGGATTTCGGGGTCAACGTATATCTCCTCCGCAGTTTTAGGTGCGCCTATCTTTTCCAAAAGCGCATATATTTCATCGCCTGAGGGCATTTCTTTATCAATTATCTCAACTATTTTGTCCCAATTTTTCGCGATTACGTCAAAGCGCGCGGAGTGTGTCGATTTATCGTACTTTTTCTCCTTTGCCTCAAGCGCTATCATCGGCTCTGCCGCACTGCCAAGCCCTTTGCGAAGCTCGTCAGACCATTTTGCAAAATCAAACGCGTTTACGTACGCCTCTGCCTTTGCCTTATCGGGTGTAAAGGTTTTTAACTTTTCATAAAGGCGGGCAGAATAGAGTGTACCGAGCGCACACTGCGTACCGTGAAGGTCGGCTTTTAATCCAAACTCAAGTGCGCGCATATCCCACACGTGAGACATATAGTGCTCGCCGCCTGATGCAGGACGTGAAACACCCGCATACGACATTGCAAGACCCGTAATAACAAGTCCCTCAAACACAGCCTTTATCGCCTCGTCCTCACGTGCGAGCAGCCCGCTTGCATTGTCAACGCACTTTTTAAGTGCAAGGCGGACAAGAGAGGCTATTCTTTCACAGTAGTATTCACCGCTGATCATATTGGCAATACGCCACTCGCAAACACCGACGTATTTTGCAAGCATATCACCAAGACCTGCCTGAAGCATGCGGTCGGGCGCGGTTTTTACTATATCGATATCACCGATTATAACGTTGGGACATTTACTGTTGATGCTCACCTTTACACCGTCGCGCGCCATTGAAGAGGTGGCAGACGCGTAGCCGTCCATTGACGGAGCCGTGCCGACGATAAAATATGTACAGTCAGAAACTGTCGCAAGTATCTTTGATATATCGTTTATAACACCGCTTCCCACAGATACGATAGTGTCGCAGGTCGGGTCAAAATGCATGATAACAGAGCCGACAGCATGCTCGTCAGGCTCAAGATTTTTTTCTTTAAACACATACTTTACAACGTCGCACCCTGCAGACTCGATAAGCGCGCAGACTTTATCGCCTGCTACGGCATACGTGTTGACGTCTGCCACGACAAACACCTTTTTTGCGCCGTACTTTTCCAAAAGTTCGGGAAGGTAGTTTACAACACCGTTACCGATAAGCACGTCGTCAACGGTTGCGCCGTGGTACTTACCGCACTCACATTTTTCGGTAGGCTTTATATCAAGATAGTTTACTGACATTATTCGTTCTCCTTTATTACATTTCTCATTTTCTTTATGCCGTCGTCAAGCGTGTTATCCTTTGAAAAAACAGATGCCGTGCCGACAACGAAGATATCAGCACCCGCATTTTTCATAAGTCGCGCATTTTCATAGCTGACGTTACCGTCAACTTCTATCACCATATCGGCAAACCGCTCACGCAGGCGACGTATCTTATCAAGCATTGAGGGTATCATTTTCTGTCCTGCAAAGCCGGGGTCGACAGTCATAATAAGCACACCGTCAATTTCACCCGCTATTTCATCAAGCAAAGTAAGCGGTGTTGCGGGATTGAGAGCAACGAACGCTTTCGCCCCTCGCTCTTTTATCCTTGCTACCGCGCGGTGAAGGTGGCAGGTGGCTTCTGCATGCACGGACACGATATCGCCCTCGCGTATATCAAAAAATGCAAGCTTATCCTCAGGGCGCATTACCATAAGGTGAATATCAAGCGGAATATCGCATGCGTTTCTTACGCATCTGCAATAGTCGGGACCCAAGGTGTAGTTCGGTACAAACTCGCCGTCCATGATATCGATATGCAAATATTCAATTTTATTGCTTTCAAACGTCTTCAGCGTATTTGCAAGCGTAAGAGGACTTGCACACATCATTGACGGAGATATTTTCTTTTGCATGTTATCACCTCAATTACTGATTATAACAAATAATAATAAAAAGTGCAACGATTAGGTTGCACTTTTTGTAATAAAGTTGAGGGTATAATTTTCTTCGTCTTTAAAATCGCGCTCGTATATGATATACATGGTATCGCCGCAGACGGCAATATCCGAATACCCGCCCTTTTCATCAATTAGTATTGATTTATAAGTTTTAAAGCAGTCGTCCGATATCTTGACCGTCAGGTTTATGCGCGGTTTATCGTTATTTGCACAGTTTATATGGTATATCCTGTCACCCACCGTAAACATACTGCCCATACAGACAGAGTCGGGCATGTTTTTGTAAAGCTTTGCCTCACTCCAGCCGTCAATACCCGTATCACTTTTTGCAAACGCACGGCAAAAGCCGGAGTGGTTACGGATGGATATAAGCACCTTACCGCCCACAGATGCAAGCGCCGACTCGTTAGCATCATCAAGATTTTCTGCAATCCCCTCTCCCAAATGCCATGATTTTCCGTCATCCTCTGAATAGAGAGAGGTTATTTTACTGGGTCCGTGAGCATTCGGGTCTTCCTCGTTCTGAGCGTACCACACGGGAAAGATAATCCTGCCGTTATGGACGATACCATGACCGGGTCCGAGAGCCACGCAGTTATAGAAAAATCCGCCTGCGTCAATGACAGAGGTGATATCGCGCGGCCCAGAAAATGTCAGTCCGTCGTCTACGCTTGTACAGTAATACAGCGTGCGGTAGTTACGAAGATAGAGAAAGTGGATAACGCCGTCCTTTTGCACCATGACGGGATTATTGAGGGTGTCCCCTCCTCCCTTGATAAGAGTTGCAGTTTCAAACGTCTTTCCGCCGTCTGTCGAACGGATGACCTTTATATCGATCTTAGCCCAGTCGGAATACTCACTTCTGCACTCAT
>JAZPZR010000275.1:0-9557 GCA_045544795.1 Eubacteriales bacterium | reverse complement strand
CCTCCCTCGTCAGAGGGAGGTGGGGGCTAGTACGTCATATGTACATCCCTACAAACTACAATTTGTATGGATCGACGTCATGTACGAATTTTTGCGGGCGATTCGTGAATCGCACCTACTGTACAACGTCTGTCAAATCGTAATATTTATATTCGTATCTGCCAAAAAGGTCTTTTTGGCTTTTTTTATTTACCGCAAATATCTTACCGCTTTTTTCAAGCACGGCAACTCTGTAATCAGGTCCGAAATGAGCGCGCACCCGCTTATGCAGTTTATTTACAAGCTTTATTTCATCGGGTATCTGAAGCGCATCAACACTGCAAAGAAGATCGCAGGTCATCCTTTCGCGTAGAAGCTCTTCATCTGTAAGGCTTTTCAGATACTTAAAAAGCGTAGCGGAATATTCGCCAAGCGACATGCCCGCGCCCGTTACCGCCCCTCCGATACCGCAAAAAAGTGAAAAAGGTGTTATTCCCACCGTGTTTATAAGATAATCAAGCGTCAGCAGAAAGCGGCCGCTGTTATAGGTTCTGTCAAGCGCATCCTCACATTTTCGCAGTACAGCAAGCTCGTTTTCCGAAAGCCACGGTGTCGATATCACCTCATACGGCGGGTCGGGGGAAAACTCACAGGGAAACTCATCGGGACTTTCCCGCATCGGCGCGCCGTAAAGCAGCTTTAAAAATCCAAGCTGAAGCATATGTGCGCCGAGAGAATAAGCGGTATCAAAGCTTTTTTCAAAGCTTTCTATCCCCTCACCCTTAAGCCCTGCGATAAGGTCGATATGGATATGCATATTGTCAAAGCCGACAAGACGCTTTATATTTTCTTTAAGCTTTGCGGTATCCGTTTTTCTGTTTATAAGCAAAAGCGTGTTTTCATTGAACGACTGCATGCCTATTTCAAGCTGAACGGCACCGCGCGGCATTTTTTCAAGGATATCAAGCGTGCTCTCTTTTAATATATCACCTGCTATTTCAAAATGAAAAGTAACGCCCGCAGGAATCTCACCGCCGTAATTATCGTAGATAAACTGCAGTATTTCGTTGGCATGGCGCGCGCTTGCATTAAAGGTGCGGTCAACAAATTTTACCGTCCTTGTACCGCTGTTTGCAAGAAGGAGCATATCCTTTTTTACCTGCGCCGTATCAAAAAACCGAAGGGGAGACACCCTGCCCGAAAGACAGAAGGCACAGCGGTAAGGACAGCCGCGCGACGACTCGATATAGCATATTCTGCCATCAAGCGCCTGAAGATACTCCTCTGTCACGGGTGAGGGCGGAGTATCACCGTACACGCCCTCAGGATTGGATATTATCTCTCCGTTTTCACGGTAGTTAAGCCCGCATACGTCTTTCTTTTCCACCCTGCCGCCGAGCATATCCAGAAACTGCGGAAAGCAGAATTCCCCCTCACCCGCCAGCACGTAATCAACAAACGGATACTCTTTAAGCACCGAGCCTCCGCGGTAAGCAACTTCAGGTCCGCCGAGTACCGTTATACAGCCTGTACGCTCTTTTATTTTACGGCAAAGATACAGCGTTTTTTCTATATTCCATATATAACAGCAAAAAGAGACGACGTCTGCCCCCTCGCCTGCTATCTTATCAACAAGCGCATCGGCATCGGCATTTACCGTGCTCTGAAACACGGCGCAAATGACGTCCGTTTTGCAAAACGCCCTGACACCTGCCAAAAGGCACCACGGCGCGCTTGACATATGCACGTATTTTGAATTTAAGTTACAAATCAAAGTCTTCATAGAATAAGTACAATAAAATCGCGGAAAGATCCGCGATTTTAATTTAAAACTGGAAGTAGATAAAAGGACTTGTGCCTGTATAGGCAAGCATGATACAAAGTCCGAGCGCTACGAAAAATATTATCTGTCCGCCGACGGTATCAAGATCAACAATGGGATAAAAGCCGTCAAATGCGGTATTTTTCTTTTTCGAGCGTACAAATGCCGCAAGCGTGCCGATTGTAAGAAGAATTACAGAGAGCACGACCCATGAGCTTATATACATAACGCCGTTCTGCCAGGTAAATATCGCAGTGATTATTTTGAGTGCGGTAGAAAAACTGTCCGCACGGAAGATTACAAAGCAGAACATAACGAACAAAAACGTCACAAGACCCGAAAGGAGATTTCCTATTAAAGTGCCCTTATGGTCTCTGCCGTGACCCGTTATTCTCATCCACAGCTTATGTACGCCGAGCGCAAGTCCGTGAAGCGCGCCCCACACAACGTAGGTCCATGCCGCGCCGTGCCACAGTCCGCCGATAACCATCGTCAAAAACAGGTTGATATTTGTCCTGAGTTTTCCTTTTCTGTTGCCGCCCATCGAGATATACAGATACTCCTGAAGCCAGGTAGAAAGGCTTATATGCCATCTTTTCCACAGTTCTGTTACGTTTCTTGACACGTAGGGCAGGTTGAAGTTGCGCATAAGGTCGTAGCCGAGGCATTTTGCACAGCCGATAGCCATGTCCGAATAACCCGAAAAGTCAAAATAAATCTGAATCGAGTAGCCGACCGCCGCAGCGAACACCGAAACCGCGTGAAAGTTTTCGGGCGCCGCGAAAACAGCGTCAACACAGATCGCAATATTATCCGCAAGCACTATCTTTTTGATAAGACCGAAGAGGAATATCTGTATACCCTCTTTAAAGCCCTTTACGTTTATATTTCTGTCTTCGTAAAGCTGATGTATAAAATCACTCGCCTTTACGATAGGGCCTGCGACGAGCTGCGGGAAAAACGAGATATACAGCGCAAGCTTTATAAAGCTCTTTTCACAGGTCACCTTTTTTCTGTGTACGTCGATAGTGTAGCTGAGCGACTGGAAAGTGTAAAATGAAATACCGACAGGCAGTATTATATTAAGCACGCCGACGTTCTGGATACCGAAGGCTGTGGCAAACGACTGCACGAAAAAGTTGAAATACTTAAATATTCCAAGTATCACAAGCGGTACAACGACACCGATATAAAGGTATATTTTTTTGCCTGTTTTTTCAAGAAGGATGGAACAGAAATATGCGATAGCGGTAAGCGCAAGCATTAAAAACGCAAACTTCCAGTTCCACCAGCCGTAAAAGACGTAGCTTGCTGCAAGCAGGATGATATGGCGTATAAGTAAGACCGTGTCCTTTTTAAACGGAAGTTTTATATTGGTGAGCGCAAGCAGTACGCTTACCACTGAAAAAAGCACTAAAAAGGGTAAGCTGTTAAAGGTCATCTGTTCTCACCCTCCGCTTCGTTAAGTCTGTCATACAGCACCTCGGCTATCACCCTGTGTCCGTGAGCGTTTAAGTGGCCGGTGCCGGGGGTGGTGTTTGAATAGCCGTAAGGAAGCTGATATGTTTTTTCGTAATTGTCGCAAAACGCGTCTGTCGCGTTCAAAAGCTCGATACCGTTATCCTCACAGCATTTTTCAAATGCATCGTAATACTCCTGCGTGGTCTTTGAAGGAGTTGCTGTATTTTTGTCGATATCAATAGTGTTGTGACAGAGGATAACCGTTTTTATACCGTACTGCTCTGAAATTTTTGCAATATCGGCAAGCACAACGTTCATTTTATCGCTGTAATAAGCAATATCATCTGCTGACGGAGTTATATTGCCCGCGCCGCCGTCCTTTTCCATAAATTCATTAATTTTAAGCCTGAGAAGTCTGAAGGCGGGTATATTCTGCGCGAGAGTGTACAGCTTACTGCGGGGCGCAAGGTCGGAATGATATCCGCCCTCTGCCATTTTATCAAGCGTTTTCGCATCAAAAAACACCTTGTTCACTTCAATAACGATATAGTCGGCATTCTTGTACTGCTCGGCAACGTACTTGAAGTTGCTTGACGTCACGTTGAAAAAGTGCGCCGAAACACCGCGGTTTATACATTTGAGGTCGTTGCCCTCTTTGCCGTCAGTCGCGAGCATTTCGTTAAGAAGATATACGAAATTGTCACGGTGGCCTACCTGAAGCGCCTCGGTCTGCGAACTGCCGATAACAACGACGTCGGGGTCGGTACAGCCGTCGTAATAGCTGTTGTTATAGCCCGAAGAATCAGTCTTTCCGTAGCCGAAGCCCTCGGTCATGACACTCCAGCTCTTATTCTCCTCAAACTTACTGTTTGTTGTCTTGTCAGGCTGAGGTGCCGCCACAGGCGGATTATAATAAATAAGCGAAAAAGCAGATAATATAACGCCCGCCGCAATACCGCTTACGGCAAGCTTAAGTATACTCATAAGTATCTTTTTCACGCTTTTTTATCCTTTCCATAGTTAATCTATTATAATATATCATAAAAATATAAAAAATGCAATAAAAAAGGGAACAGGCGTAAACCGCCTGTTCCTATAGCATTTATTTTCTAGCGTTTATTTTGCGGAGCCCTGCTTTAACGCCGCATTTCTGTAGTTATCCTCACTCTTGTCGTTTCTCTCGGCATCCCACTTTTGCTTCATCCTTTCGTACACCTCATCGGGTATATCGGGTGTGCCGCCGCGTCTTGTAGGCAAAAGGCTGTCGCCCGCAACGTCGGGGTCGGTGCAGGAGACGTCATTTTTCCACCTTTCGCGCTCCTCTTTATTACGAAGGTCGGGAATTGTCACGGGAATTCCGCCCTGAAGTATTGAACGGTAGGCAAAAATACCGATAAGCGACATATCAAGCGCCTCATAAACGTCGATTATATCCGCATCGGGATTGCCAAGAATCTTTTCGCAAAAATGCCACATAGAATAAAAGTCCGAGCTGCCGTGGCCGAACGCCTTTGCCTTTTCGTCAAACTCGCGTGCAGGAAGATAAGCCTCTTCCTTAAGGTCGTAGTCACCGTCCTTGTCATCGTATCTGAGGTACAGCTTTTTTACGTTGCCGCTGCCTGTCGCCCTGCGCGCATTTTCCATCATTCCCTTTGAGCCGTAGAGAGAATACCAGTTACCGCCCGTATACAAAGCGCCGTGCACGCTTCTTAATACCGCACCGTTTTCAAGCGTCACCATCTCGATACCGTAGCCGCCGCACTTTGCGCCGACTCTTTCCCTGCGGTGCGTGCCCGTACCCTCAAAGCCTGTAACGGAAACGGGGCGAAGACCCGTGATATGTATGATAGGGCCTACAGAGTGTGTGCAGTAAAATGTCGAATACATTCTGTTGCGCCAGTGGTCACGCTCACCGTAGGTGATAGAATGCCATATCGACTCACCGTTATGGATATACTCGCCCTCGGCATATTCCACCTCGCCCACCTTACCCTCGCGGTAAAGCCTTTTCATCTCGTAGGTCGCGGGCATATAGCAGTAGTTTTCACCGTATGCGTATACCATACCCGTTCTCTCTACCGCCTCAATAAGCTCGACCGCCTCCTTCAGTGTCTGTGTGGGCAGCACCTCGGAAAAGACGTGAAGTCCACGCTCCATCGCCCTTATCGCAAACGGCGCGTGCTGATGCGCATAGTTTGCAAGCACCACCGCATCCATATCATGCTTTATAAAATCGTCAAAGTTATCGTAAAAAGCAATGTCAAGCCCTTTTGTCGCCTCTTTTTGCGCTTCGAGTACGTCGGGCGCTTTGTCACAGATTGCAACCACCTGCGCATTTCCTGCTATTTTACAGTAGTTTATCATGCTTGTGCCGCGGTAACCGCCAAGCACACCGATTTTAACCTTTTTCACTGTATCAACCTCCCTTTTAAAAAAAGTATAGCCTTTTTGAAACAAACATGACATGGAAATTTTCCCGCTTTTTATGTAAAAACCCGACCGTTTTACTCTTGAAATAGTAAATCAGTTTATGTATAATACAGAAAAGAGCTTTTTTTAAAAGGAGAGACGATATGAAAAAATTTGCAAGACTTCCCGCGATTCCGCTTATAACACAAGACCCGCTTGTTTCGGTATGGGCGGCATCAGATCTTATGAACGACCCGCACACAATACATTGGTGCGGTCAAAAAAAGCCGATAAAGGGCACTTTTGCCGTTGACGGAAAGACATACTCCTTTCTTTCGACCGCAAGCCGCGCCGAATTTGCCAAAACGGTATATCAGGAAGTAACTCCCCTTACTACCTCCTGGGCGGTAAAAGCCGACGGTGTACTCTGCGAGGTCAGATTCACCTCTCCTTTTACACCTGACGACCTCGACCTTGCATCAATGCCCGTAACGCTTGTAAGCATTAAATACACCTGTGAGGACGGCAAGGAGCACACGGTAGATACAAACCTTTCAATATTCAAAAGCATTTGCTACAACGGAAGCTTCAAGGACGTTGAGCCAAAGCTTATACATACAATATTAAAGGACGGCGACGTTAATATCGGTATATTCGGTCAGGCAATGCAAAAGCCGCTTTCTGTCTGCGGCGATAACGTGTCGATGGACTGGGGCTACCTTCTCCTTTACTCAAAATGCGGTATTCAGGAAAGTCCCAAGGGCTTTGACTTTGTAGATTCGCGCAGGATAAACGGCAGTGACGAGCTTAAGTTTATCATCGCGTATGACGATATCGCGTCGATAAATTACTTCGGTACGCTCTGCAAGCCTCTTTACACAAGAACGGGTATGGGGGCAAGTGATGCGGCAAGATACGCGCTTGATAATTTTGACGGTATAACGGCAAAGTGCGACGAGTGGGACAAAAAGATCCTTGACGATGCCAAAAAGACGGACACGGAAGGCTATGACGAGATAATATCTGCATCATGGAGACAGACCTGGTCTGCGCACAAGCTTATCGTGACGCCGTCGGGCGCACCCGCGCTTTTATCAAAGGAAAACGATTCTAACGGATGCATCGGCACGGTCGACGTAAGCTATCCTTCCATTCCGATGTTTCTCAAATACTGTCCTGAGCTTGTAAACGCTATGTGTCTGCCTGTGCTTGAGTTTGCAGACATGCCCGTGTGGGAGTATGATTTTGCGCCGCATGACGTGGGCAGATACCCAAACGCAACAGGTCAGGTCTACGGCAGAAAAGTAATACCGACTGCCTCTGTCGGCCGCGGTGAATCACACCTGCCCTATTATACCTTCCCCGCAGGAACCGATTTTTACAATTTCCATCTGCAGATGCCTGTTGAGGAGTGCGGTAACATGCTTATTATGATGTACGCGGCAACACAGTACGGCGCATCGGACGGGCTTTGCAAAAAGTACCGCCACCACCTCGACAAATGGGTAAAATACCTGCTTGAGTACGGCGAAGACCCCGGCGAACAGCTTTGTACGGACGATTTTGCGGGTCACCTTGCGCACAACGTAAACCTCGCGCTCAAGGCTATCGTCGGCGTTGCGGCTTATGCTAAGATCATCGGTGACGAGAGCTATATGCAAAAGGCGCGCGACATGGCAAATACGGTTATGTCAAAAATCGGTACAAAGGGCAACACACCCTTGACCCTTACAGGCGAGGGTTGGAGTATGAAGTACAATCTTTTGTGGGACAGAGTGCTGGGTCTCGGTCTTTTCCCCGATGAGTTTTATAAAAACGAGATTTCAAGCTATATCCCCAAGATAAACAAGTACGGTCTGCCGCTTGATTCGCGCTCACCCAGAACAAAATCCGACTGGCTGTGCTGGATTGCAGCAATGGCTGACGATAAAGAGGAAAGAGACGCGCTTATAAGACCGCTTGTGCGCTATCTGGGCGAGACGGCAACACGCGTTCCCTTCTCCGACCTTTACGATACAAATACAGGCGATTATATCGCATTTATCGCAAGAAGCGTGCAGGGCGGCGTGTTCGCGCTGATGCTGTAATCTGCGTTTGCTATTTGCAAACTCACATAATAAAAAAGGCTGTAAAAACGAAGATTTTACAGCCTTTTTTCAGGGGATAGGAAAAATTTTTCAGAAGTTTCAAACTTTACCGAAGGGTTACCCGAAGGCGTACAAAGGTACGCCGAGAGGTAAAGTTTGGAAGTAGCAAAAAGCAAACAATTAAATAGAAAAGTGTTGCAAACATGCAACACTTTTTTCGTTCTATTATTCTGCAAGAGTTTTACTAATGCATCTTCCTTATTTTTCTTGCTTTTTGCGGTCTGGAGAATTTTAACATCCCCTAAACTATATTTTACTTGTATAGTTTTTTGCGAATTCTGTGATCTTGTCAAATTCTCCGTTTGCAATCGCGGTCTTATCCACAATGCCCGAACCAATGCCGAAGCCGACTGCACCTGAGCCCTGATACTCACCGATATTATCAAGCGTGATACCGCCCACCGCAAGCATTTTTACGTGCGAAAGCGGTGCCAAGAGGTCCTTTATGTATTTGGGTCCGAAGTTGTTTACGGGGAACACCTTTACAAAATCAGCGCCCGCTCTGCTTGCCGCCGCGATCTCGGTGGGTGTGAGCGCGCCGGGGATAGAAACAAGTCCCTGCTCTTTTGTGTATTTTATAACTTCCTCGTTTGTGTCGGGTGAGATAATAAACTTACCGCCTGCCTCGCGTGTCAGCTCGACCTGTTTTTTTGTAAGCACGGTGCCTGCGCCCACCGCCATGCTATCACCAAAATGCTCGGCTACTTTTTTAATATAGCCTGCAGTCACATCATGCGGTATTTTCCCGCTTGCATCAAAGGTAAACTCGATAAGTCTTATTCCGCCGTCGTACATAGCCTGCGCAAGCGGCAGAATATTTTCGCCGTCCACGCCGCGTACAATTACAACAATTTTATTCTTTTCAATAAATTCAACCGTATTCATAGCCTATCTCCCATTCCACAGCCAACGCAGGCTGACCTTGAATTTTTCACATTCTTCAGCGTTATTTTTATCTATCGCGCTGCTGTTACATATTGCATTATAGAAGGTGTCAAAATCACCCTCGCTAAGACTTACGTCTGCAACACTGCAGGGCATGTTATTATCCTTCATGAGTGACAAAAGCGCCGTGTTGTCAGCCGTATTACCGTTAAAATGGTTCTGAAGGAGTATACCCACACCGACAAGCTCACCGTGTAAGAAGGGCGCGACCCTGTCGTGCGCATCGCGTCTGCCCGTCTCGTAAAACTTATGGGCAAGCGCGCACTGGTTAGACCCGCGGGCAATACCGCTTATAACACCCGTTACAGCAAGCGAGGTAAATATGACCTGCTCGACCGTCTTTGTTATCTCACCGCGCTTCATATCCTCAATACACCTTGCCGTGTTATCAAAAAGCACCTTGTACGACTGCTTTGACATAATATATGCATAGTCAAGACCCAAAGGACAGTCGTCCGAGTAGCGCTGTGATATCTCGGAAAATTTTGCAAGCGCATCAAAAACGCCCGCAAGCAACAGTCTTATCGGCTGTTTTACAAGTATTTCGGGGTCGGCAAGCACGGCGTTTACCTCGTTTTTAAAGTGCGACGTACCGACTGTCAGTCCCTCTTCGGTATAGCATACGCTTAAGGGGGTGTAGCAGGCGCAGGTTGCAGACGAGGTGGGCACGTTTATCACGGGAAGTCCCGCCATATCTGCGACAAGCTTTGCAAAGTCCACCATAACACCGCCGCCGACACCGACAATGACGTCGTAGCCGTCCGCCTTTGCAATGCCCGCGTATTTTTCCGCAT
>JAZPZR010000274.1:0-12487 GCA_045544795.1 Eubacteriales bacterium | reverse complement strand
AAGCCGTTTACAAATACGACACCCTTATCATGTCCGCGCATGTCGATAAAGGTATCAACACCCGCTTTGGCGGAAAATTCGGCGCGGCAGAATACAGGCAGGAAGTCTTTTGGCATTTTATCGGTGTACTCAAGCTTTTCAAGCGATTTCAGCGGAAGCGTTTCAACTGTAAAGTTGGTATTTGATGCGAAGTTATACAGATAACTGCCGTCCGGATTTTGTATATCGACACGTACCGTATCGATACCCTTTCTGTCGTATATCTTATAGCCGTAGTTGATGCGTCCCGTGTTTTCAAGCAGTATTGAAAGTTCAAGACCGTCCTTGCCCACGGTAAACTTCACGGGCGTATTTTCACAGTCGCGCATATACACACCCGCAAACACGCCGTCAAGATATACGTATGCGCGGTCGCGGACACCGTCAAGATAAAGCGTTCTCTCACGGTCGTCGGTATAGCCGATATGAGTGGTATAACGGATAAAGCCGTAGTTTTGTCCCGCATCCTCCATGCAGACAGGACGCGCAGACTCAAAGGTGCTTTCCGCAAGGTTTTTTGTGTTATCGAGAAACGGCGCAAAAGCCGTGTATTTTACATCTTTTATATTCTGCGCCTCGTAATCGGGCTGAACGTGGGGACGGCGGGGTTTTCCGAGATAGTCGTCAAGCACGTCGCGCATTGCAAAATATTTGTCGCGCAGACGTCCTTCCTCACTTATCGGAGCATCGTAATCGTACGAGGTCATAAGCGGAGTGTAACGGCGCTCGGCATCGACTGCAAGCGCGCCGTTATAAAAGCCGAAGTTTGTGCCGCCGCAGAACATGTAAAAGTTTACGACGGTATCACGCTCAAGCGCCGCCTTTAAAAAGTCCGCGTTTCTTTCAGCGCCGCTGTTCACCTTAAAGGACTTGCCCCAGAACTGAATGCGTCCCACCCACGCTTCGCCTATAAAAAGAGGCTTATCGGGCTGATGCTCCGCTAGCACGTCAAGCTCACCGAGCGACTGCGGTGATGCGCCGAGGTCGATACCGTTCCAGTTTTCAGGGAGTGTGCCGTTTTTGTATTTGAAAGGATCCGAGCCGTTTGCGCTGATGAAGGGCAGGTCGATACCGAGTTCTCTGTAAAACTTATAAAGTTCTTTCAGGTATTTTTTATCGTTACCGTAGCTTCCGTACTCATTTTCAAGTCCGACAAGTATTACAGGTCCGCCGTTTGTATGAAGATAGGGTCTTATCTTATCGACAAGCACCGTCGTGTACTCACAGAAATGCTTTAAAAATTTGGGGTCAGAGGTGCGAAGACCTACCGTCCTGTCAGTAAGAAGCCACGCGGGCAGTCCGCCCATCTCCCACTCACCGCAAAGGTAGGGTGAAAGTCTGAGGATAACTTTGAGTCCGCACTCGTCCGCGGTTTTTATAAAACGCACGATATCGGCGTTGTTTTCAAAATTAAACTCGCCCTTTTTACTCTCATGAAGATTCCACGGAACGTAGGTGGAAACTGCAGTAAGTCCGAAATCCCGCATAAGCTCAAGTCTTCTTTTCCAACCGCCCGGAAGTGTGCGGAAATAATGGAAGTCACCGCTTATAAGGAAAAATTTGTTACCGTCTATATATACTCCGTCTTTTTTTATTTCTACCATTGTTTTTCTCCTTATTTTAACGTGGCTTATAATTTTGCACCGTTGTTTTTAAGAGTGGTCTGCAAAAGCTTTACATCAAGCGTATGCGCGGTGGTATTTGTTTTATGCGCAAGCGCCGCGGCGGTACCTGCCGCCTCGCCAAGACACGCACAGATAGGCATTATACGTATTGATGCCTGCGCCTCATGCGTAGCCGATATGCATCTGCCTGCAACAAGAAGATTATCGTATTCTTTGGGAAGCAGGCTTCTGTAAGGAATTGTATAAAACTCACCGTCTTTAAAGTAGTAGTGAGAGGTGCCCGTACCCTCGGGATTATGTATATCCACGTCGTAGTTTCCAAGTGCGATGGAGTCGTCAAAAACGGTAAGATCTTTAAGCTCGTCCACCGTTAAAACGTGCATGCCCTTAAGCTTTCTGCTTTCTCTTACGCCGATACCGTTTGCGATCGAAATTACCGTCGCATTTTCAAAAGCCTTGCAGTTTGCCTTTAAAAAGCGCTCCATCTCTACTATCTGTCTGCGCGCCTCGATCTCGGCACGGCTGACATCAAACGGATCGGTGGGGTCATGCTTTACGATGCGGGTCGTATTAAAGTGTACGATACCCTCGCCGATACCGAAAAAGACAAGTATATTCTCACGCGGGTTTTTGATCTCGCCCGCCTGCTGTTTTTGCTTATAAAGCTCCTGCAGGCTCTCGCGCTCCTTTAAAAACAGGTCGATGTCGACACCGCTCATACGGAAGCAGGTGGTCATCGGCTGACAGAGGCTGTCACTCTCGCGGCCGAGCTGAAAATCGCATCCTGCCATTGCAAACAGGTCACCGTCACCCGTACAGTCAATAAAGAAATCAGCAAAAAGCTCAATAGCGCCCGAACGCGTCATCACGCCGACAGACTTTAGTTTACCGTCACCGCTTTTTGCTTCATACACGGTCGAGTGGAAAAGCAACTCGACACCTGCATCGACTGCCATATCGTCAAGCACGAACTTGAAATATTCGGGATTGTGACGGCGTATTTCGGAATACTTTGCGTATTTTGTAAAACTATCCACCATTTCAGCGAAAATGCCCGCCGAAAGATCAACACGGTTTTTGTTTTCATCAAAGGTATAATAGCGCATAAACGGATAAACAAGGTTTACGTTCATGGCGCCGCCGAGCGCACCCGACTTTTCAATAAGCAGGGTCTTCATACCCTCTCTTGCAGAGGCGATTGCGGCAGTAACGCCCGCATAACCGCCGCCGACAACGATTACGTCGTATTTTTTCATAACTTTAATCCTCTATCCACATAAAATATCTGTTACGAAAGCCTGATTTACAGGGCACCGCGCGTATTTCACGGCGAAGGATACCCTCGTTTTCAAACTGCTCAAGCACCTCGTAAGTAAGCCTTGTATTCTGATGGAAGGTATATTCATCCCCCCACAAAAGCTGTTTATCAATATCAAACAATCCCTCAAGCATAGAGGGTGTCTGCTTAAGCTTATTATAGATATAATCATAAGCAAGCTTATACTGCCTCGGTGTTATGGGCGGTACCGGCTCTACGTCGATTTTATAGGGCATAACGGTAAAGCCGTCACTCGTTACACGGCAGGAGTGAAGGACGGGAAGCGGAATTTTTTCACCCGCCGCGCCGTCAGGAAAGCCGAAAGCAGTCGTTGCAAGATAGGTCTCCCCCTTGCCGACAAGCGCCTGCATGGGGCGTGTTGTTCTGATGACCGTTATCTGCTGCGGCGCGTGCTCGGTCAGCGTTAAAAACACGTTATCGGTAAACATGTCACGCGCGGCAAGCACTGCCGCCTCTTCAACGGGATGCCCTGCCTTCATATAATAATCGACAAGGTGCACGCGCACCTCCGCCGTGCCGACCGCAAGTCCGTTTTTAAGGCGGGGCCAGTTTTTATTGGGGTCGGGCGTTGCCGCCTTGAATACATATCCTGCATCATCAAGCATTTCTATTGCGGCATTTCGCATCGGCGTGTATTTATCGTTTCTTGTGGTGCCGTTTGACACGACAGCCGTGCGCTCATCCATTGAAATATAGGGGTGAGCAAGGTGGTATGCAATATCGGCGGGTCGGCAGGATGGGCGCGTATGCGCGATGCCGATAGTGCCGGGAAGTGACAGAACGTCGGTTTTTTTGATAAACTCCTCAACGTTTCCCACGAACTTGATATATCGGAGTTTTCCTTCGTGAATGGTGGCAACGCCGCAGCTTAAGTTTCCGTCAAAGCATTGCTGTCGTCTTAACATCTCAACAAGAATAGGCGCGGCGGGGCGGTTGCCCGCATAGCCTGCAATATTACACATACTACTTACCTTCCTTTCGCCTTGCGGCTGTAATTACAAACTGGAAAACGACGGTTATTACCGCCATAACAACCGCGCAGATCACAAACATATATCTGTAACTGCCGAAGTTATCATAAAAGAGATTCATTATCGGTGTGCCGAGCGCAAAGCCCGCGTAGTTGACCGACACGAAAATTCCGAGAACTTTATTATAGGAACGCTCACCGAAAAGGTCGAGCGCAAAAATGGGAATCATAACCGTTTCAAGCGGAAGCGCGAGAGATGCAAAAAGCGCATAGGACATGGCAAACAGGTGACCTGTCGGCGAGTTTGTGACAAGCGAGAGGGCGGTCATTACGGTAACCGCGCATATATCGCACACAAACGCGCTGACGCGCAGTCCCTTTTTATCGTAGATAAATCCCGAAAAGAATTTTGAGCCTGTAAGGATAAGCGACTGTACCGAAAGCACGGCAGCAAGAAATCCGTTTGCAATCCCCTCGTCGCGAAGGTAGGTCGCAACAATGCCGTTTATGCCCTGAAGTATCATGCCTGTAAAGAAAATGCAAAGGGCGGTCGCATAAAAGCGGGGCATTTTCAGAATTTCCGAAAGCTCAGCACCGCGATCACCCGTGACCGACTTTTTCTGATAGAGCGCGCCGTCCTTTTTCTCGCGGTAAAATATAAGGATCACTAAAAATACCAGCACACCGAAGCCTGCCGACAGCAGATACGCGTTGCGGTAGCCGAAGGTACTTTTATAAATAATGGGTGTCACTATCTGCGCGGAAAGGGCGGCGCCAACACCGTTTGCGGCAAGCACGGCGCCCATAACGGTGCCTTTTTTTTCTTTAAACCACTTACCGACGACATAGCCGACCATGGTAGTTGTCGTCCATGAAAGACCCAGCCCTAAAAACACACCGCCGATATAGAAAACGTATATGCTTTTTGCAAACGCGTATATTGTCGACGAGGTCGCAAGGCACAAAAAGCCCGCGCACATGAGTTTTTTGGTGCCGAACTTGTTTACAAGCGCACCGAAAAACATGTTTATTATCACCTGCGTTACGTATCTGCAGGTGTCGTTCAGCGAAAAGGCACTCCTCGGAATGCCCAGCGCATCGGTGATCGCGCCGAGATACAGGCTTTTATTTGAACTGCAAAGACCGAGCGCGGCAAACACCATAAGAAAGCATATGCCCGCGACCACCCACTTATAATCAAGTCTTTTTTTCAAAGTTACTCACCTATCATATCGCGGATGCGTTTTGCGGCATCCCCTGCTCTTTTTATAAACTGCTCTGCGGTATATTCCTGATAGCTTTCATACTTGGGCGGCGCAAAGCGGGGAAATACCTCAAACATGAGCGTGCCCTTATATCCCACCTCTTTTATCTGCTTTGCAATACAGTCAAAGGGAATCTTGCCGTCAAAGGGGATAAAATGATTGTCAACGTCAAACTGACAGTTATTGTCCTGAATGTGAGTGCAGATAAGTCTGTTGCCGAAAAGTGGCATATACTGTCTTCCTGGGGTAAAGCAGTATTCGTGCCCCGTGTCCCAGCAAAAGCCGACGTTGTCATCGGGAAACTGCTCAAACGCCCAAGCGAGATTGCCAAGCATTCGCTGGTTTTCAAACGCGATCTTTATATTTTTTGAGGTTGCATAGTCTACAAGCTCAATAAATCTGCCGCGGCCGACGTCGGTAGGGGGCGGGGGTGTGAGACCGCTTGAAAGATGCACTACAAGTATCGGCGCGCCTGCGATAACAGAGCGGTCAACCGCAGTCTTGAGTTCAGCGAGCATGCCGTTATCCTCGTCGTACCACATATCGTTTATATGTGAAAAGGGACAGTGTATCGTATCGTAGGTAATACCGTGACGGGCAAAGTCCTCCGCCATTTTTGCGATAGCCGCATCGCTCTCACCCATGCCCGAAAATGTCTTTTCAAAGCCGTTTTGCTCCATATATCCTGCAAATTCGTCAACGGATACGCCAAAAGATCCGACAAAATTAAGTCCGAGTTTATTCATTTTCTGCTTCCTCCACATTAATGCTTTCAAGTATAAGTCCTGCGAATGAGTTTTCCGCATCCTTATAAGCAATAGATTTTACCGTTTTTTGCGGATAGGGGTTATCCCACACGTAACCGCATATGGTGATATCGCTTCCGTCAGGCGCTTTTTCCTGAATTACGGGGTCTGCAAACCAGGTGCCGACGTAGCCTGTATGTCTGTACACCGCCTGCGGAAACGGCTCGCCGTAGGGACGGTTGTAGTGCATTACCTCAACTCCGTAGCGAAGCGGTGCCTCGACGCTTGTGCCGTCGTCATAGTTTACAGTATAACTGCCCACAATTTCAAAGGGGCCCCAGTCGCGTCGGGGCTGAGGATATACCGTCGCGTGATTGAATACGATAGTTTTGCATTTAAGTCCTATCTCAAACTCGCTGTCGTGAACAACGACACCGTCGCAGACCGCGGTTACTGCGGCAGGCGCGGGTTCGCCCTCGACACCGAAGCATGCATCGTACCAACCGAACGGCTGCGGCTTCATGCGGATAAGTCCGCGCATGGTGGGCTGAACAACTCCCGAAATTATCTGCGAGTAGCAGGGGAACAGTCTTTCATCGTAAGCCTCGGCATTCCACAGCATAAGTCCGACAAGGGGAATATCAAAGAATTTACCGAGGCTTGCTATCTTATCCTCGTTGGTTGTGCACCACATGGAAGTCTGTCCGCCTATCATGCCGTCTCTTGCAATTCTCGTACTGTAGCGGGGGAAGTGGGATGAATAGAGGTTACCTATTGCAACCTTGAAGCCTTTATCGAGAAGGTCTGTTTCAATATCGTCTTCGAGGTGGAAGTACCAGGTAAAGTCGAGCATGATAATATCCTTTGGAATACGGTCGGCAGCGGGCGCCGTAAGCCTTGTATGCGAGGTTCTGCCGGGGTGCAGGTGGTCTGACCACATCATTACCCGCTTGCCCTTTTCCGTTATATAATCATACAGCTTTTGAACGTCCTCACAGAAGATATCGTCTATCTTTTTCTTTGAGCATTTTTTACAAAGACCGATATGATATATCTCATCGTGACCGATATGTACGTATTCGGGGTCTGTCACCTCGATAAGCTCGTCTATTATATCGAATATAAGCTCGTAGCTTCCGGGGTTTGAGGGGCAGTAGCAATGAGAATAAAACTGTTCGGGTCTTGCATCCTCAAAGCGCGTGTCCTTTACCTCGTAGTCCACCTCGATCTTTTCTGCAACCTCAGGGTGCGCGTAGGTAAGATACTGCACGTGACCGAACGACTGCACTTCGGGAATGACGGCAATACCCGCATCCTTAAACCAGCTGACAAGCTCGCGCACGTCATCCTTTTCAAGCACGGTATTTTCTGCAACCATACTCGAATGGGGAAGCATCGGCTGCTCGCCCGCCTTGAATTTTTCGTACGATTCAAGCCATGCATCCGCAATCTCAGGGTGTCTGTCAAAGCGCATTCCGCCTGCAAACTCTAAAATTATACAGTTGTAGCGCATAGGGATAAGCACGTAGTTTATAAGACGGCGGGTAAACTCAAACTGCGATTTATGCGGAAGACCGATATGGAAGCCGCGGAAGGGGTATGAGGGACTGTCGTCCACCGTCATTACCGCAAAACCGTGCTGACAATAGGACTGCACAAGGGTATCTGCGCCGTAAAGAAGCGCAAGACGTGAGCCTGCGGTGATAACGACGCCGTCCTCCGACACGTCGACCGTGTATCTTTCGCCCGCGTACTCGGCGCTGTCGGTTTTTATAAAGGTAACGGCAACACCGTTTTCATCAATTATTTCAGGAGATATCTCATCAAGCCGGTCGCATAAAAACTGACATGCAAACTTTTCGTCATCATTATCAAAAGCGGATGTAACAGATGCTATCTGCACGTATTCGCCCGACGCCTCAAGCGACCTGGGCTCAGGCCAGATAAGCGGTCTTTCGTCATCGTACATACCGAGCACGGTGATATCATCACCGACAGTCACACTCTGTGCCGCGGTATAAATGCGGATAATAATCTCGCTTCCCGACGCATTTACGTTATATACCGTATCGGGAGTTATCTCGCCTGCGGGTCTTGTATGGCAGAGCACACCGTCAAGATAGACCTCTGCCTTTTTAACTTCATCACAGGAGATATCGCCGTAGACTGCGCCGACAAAGCTCTCATGCTCAAGCGTGAGATTTATGTCAAGACAGCTTTCCCACAGTCTTGACCATTTCCACCACATTTTGCCGTCCACAATTTCTGTGTGAGGAAACGGCATACCGCCCGGACGTGTAAATTCCTTTTTTACAACGTTTATCTTGCCTACGTACATTTACTCTGCCTCCTTAAAATTTTCTTTTATATACTCAGTTAATTTATCGGGGAAATTGACTGTCATTCCGTCTGCGCCGCAGTCGATAACATGCTTCATGGTGTCGACACTGTCAACGCCCCATGCACGAACGCGAAAGCCCATGTTCTGAAGGGCGCGCGTCATTTCGGGTGTTAAAATTTTCGCCTGCGGGCAAATTTCATCCGCACCGATTTCGGTCAAAAACTCAATAACCTCGTCGTTTACCTCTTCGGTAAGAAGACCTACGCGGTATTTCGGTGCGTATTTTTTAAACTTTTTGATATATTCACGCTTAAATGACGTAACTACCGTCTTTTTTCGCATATCAAACGCATTTAGCATATGCGCGACGTCACGCTCGATATTGTCATCCTTAAGTTCGATCGCAAAGGTGATATCGCGGTGTGAAAAGTGCTGTAAAAAGTCGCGGAGTGTCGGTATCTTATCCGAAAGTCCGTCCTTTTCAACGTCAAATTTTTCAAGCTCACAGTATGTATAATCGGCAACGCTTCCCTCTTTTCCCGTCACACGAAGGAGAGTACTGTCATGAAAGAGAACAAGCGTGCCGTCCTTTGCCCTTCGCACGTCCGTTTCAATTCCGTTTGCTCCCATCGCAAGACCGCCGTAAAATGACATCATGGTATTCTCGGGAAGGTAAGCGGGTGCGCCGCGGTGAGCGTAATTTACAAACTCGCTCTTTCTTTCCTCATCAATTACCGAAAGAAGCTTGCCCTCGCATCTTTGTAAAAACGCGCCCCATTCATTCGGGTTTATAAAGGGGTTGGTTTTTGCCGTTTTAAGCATTTCATATTTTTCGGGCGTTTTGTTCTGACCTACGTGGTTGCCGACAAAAACGTCAACCCGCTCGTTTTTAAGCATGTCAAGCGATTTGAAAAACAGTCCGCGGTTACGGTAGGTGCAGTCGTTTTTATCAAGATAGGCTTTTTTAAGCTGAGGTGTGCCCGCACCGCCGAACATGCCTGCGCGGTAGGTCTTGCCGTCCTCGGTCACGTCGAAAAAGAAGGAATAAGTACCCTCGGTATGCCCTGGGGTGTGACGGCAGAGCACGCTTGTATTACCGAGCGTTACGACGTCGCCGTCCTTAAAGTAAACGTCAGGCTTAAAGCCTTTTATATACTTGTTATCAAGCTCGCACATATATACGGTGGCACCCGAAACGGCTTTTATTTTCGGTACGCCGTCAGAGTGGTCATAGTGACCGTGCGAGAGAAGTATTATCTTTATATCACGCGGGTCAAAGCCAAGCTCGTTAAGAGAATTTATAACGTGGTCGGCAGTTTCTACGTAGCCTACGTCAATAAGCATAAGGCCGTCACCTGTGTCGATCATGTGACAGGATGCGGGCTTTGTGCCGACAAAATAGAGATTGCCTATCATTTTAAAGGGCGTCATTATTTTTTCCTCCAATCAAACAGGTAAACCGAAGCGGTATCCCACTCCTCACCCGCAATAATATCGCGGTCATATGCGTTTTTAAAATAAAATTTATTATATGCAGGGGTGTTCTGCACAAAAAAGAGATTATCAAAGTCGACCGTAACGCTCACGCGGATGCCCGACTCTTTACCGTAAACGGTTGCGGTTTTCACATCGTTATCGTGCGGAAAGCCGTGACCCTCCATACTCACGTCATACTCGCGTCCGTCCATAAGCACGGTGTCTGTTATCTGAAAATCACCGTCTTTTCTGCGTATGGGAAGCATGGTGATAAAGCTTCGCTCTACAGGCAGGGTCTTATGCCACTTAAGATGCTGTGTGAGGGTAAGCGTCCCCTCTTCAAAAAGGTAATGCTTTTTATGGTCGGCAATAACCTCGTTCTTTGTACCCTGCAGAATTATTTTACTGCTTTGCGTAAATTCGATTTTATCGGCGCGTGGCAAAAACTCAAAGTCCGTCAGATGCTCGTAGCCGTGATAACCGCCGTGAAAATCAGGCTTATCCTTTATACGCACGGCACACTCCCACTCACCCTTATTACAGATGGGAAAATCATAAATCCTATTCTCCCCTTCTTTATCGTAAAGGTAAAGCTCGTACAGGCGCCAGAGGTCCTGATTCTGCCTTATGCCGCCGTCTGTATAGGGTATTGCAATACGGCGCAGTTCAAATTTAAAACAGCCGTCGCCTGCGGGCATAAATATCTCTATACTGTTGTCAGTTCTGTTATATTTCATACAAGGTCTGTTCCGATATATGCAACACGTCGGAAATCGTCGGGATTGTGTCTTACTATGTAGTCGATATACGAATCGACCATGTTCGCGGTGAGAATATAGCCTGATGCGTTCATATGTCCGTAAAGATAGAACTTTTCTTTAAATGCCGCGTCATACACGGGCGCGTATCTGAAAAGGTCTACAACGTAGCAATTATCGTAATGCGCGGCAAAAGCATGCAAAAGCTCAGCGTGCTTTTCTTTTTTCGCGTTGCTGTCAACCGACTCACTGCGGGGCATGGTAACAAAAAAGAACTTCGCGCGGGGCTGGATAGCCTTAAGCTTTTCGATTATGGCAGAGTAGTAGTACGCAAAGGTCTCCTTGCTGTCATCACCGATATCCGAAAGCGAGCCAAGCTCGTCACCGCGGTTTAAAATATCGTTTACACCAAGCGCTATTACAAAACACTGGCAGTCGCGTGCGCGCTCCCAATAAAGCATTTTATCGGCAAAGGTTTTGATATACTCGCTCGCAGTCATACCGCCCTTTGAAAAGTTGTACGCCTTAAGTCCGTTTTTGCGTGCGATATACTGACCCCACGAATACTCAAAAAGGTCGTGATAACCCGCTTTCCCCTCGCTGTCACGCGACTCAAACTCACCCGATGACAGACTGTCACCGATAAAACCGATAGTGCGGAATACCGCGGTATTACTGATGCCTGTGACAAAGCTGTCAAGCGGTTGCTCATTATCGTTAAACAAAAGTTTTTTCCAATCCATAACACATAATCCTCCTTTTTACATTATACCACTATAAGCACATTTTGCAAGCGTTTTGCCCCTCTTTTTTAGGGTCGACAAATATCGCCTTGACATAATCTTGCTATTAATATAAAATAAATATGAAGTATGCATAAAGAAAGGGCGGTGACAGATGAAAAAGCGAATAAAAAAAGGCTATTACACCTTTAAACGCGCGACGCTTACCATGTTTTATAACTATTTCGAGCATGGGGTGGGTCAGCACTCGGCGGCGCTTGCATATTATCTGCTTTTTGCGCTGTTCCCGCTGCTGATATTCCTTTCTAACCTTGTCGGTCTTCTTGATTTCGACATATATGCCGTAACAAATGCACTTAACGAGTTTTTGCCCGACGTCGTGGTTGAGGTCATCGAATCCTATCTCGGTCACGTTTCCGAGGCTTCGACACACACGCTGCTCTGGTTTTCGCTTATCTTTACGGTATGGTTTCCAATGCGCGCCGCGGCAGGACTTATGGATGACGTGCGCAGGGCTTACGGACAGGGACTTCCGAGAAAGCCGATAGTCTACGTAATAAAACAGCTTGTGTACACCGTCGTGTTTTTAATAGTAATCGTGCTCACCCTGTTTTTAACGGTTCTCGGTAAGCGCGTTATCACCTCACTTGCCGAGCTTTTTCCAAATCTTTCGGTAGAGGCGTACGAATATATACTGTTTGCATGGCAGTATCTGAGATTTTTGCCGATGGCGCTGCTCATGGTAGCGGCGATCGCGACACTGTACATGATATCGCTTGACAAAGCGCCTAAATTCAAAAGCATACTACCCGGTATTTTCGGCTCGCTCATTTCATGGCTTATACTCAGCGTTGCATTTTCATTTTATATCGAAAACTTTTCAAACTATTCTATGATATACGGTACGCTCGGTACTATCGTTATCATGATGATATGGCTGTATCTTACGGCGCTGTCACTTATACTCGGCGCGGAATTCAACGCCGCGATGCTGCAGATAAAAGAAGGTTTATAGCGTGATACTCCAAGCGGAGTATCACGCAATTCTATTCGCCTGCGGCGAGTTCTATTGCTACGCAGTGTTATTCGGCTTACGCCGAGTGATATTTGCTTCGCAAGTTTATGGGCGAATAGAATATCACTGAAGCCGCAAGGCTTCAATATCACTTTCTTTTGGAAATATCT
>JAZPZR010000273.1:0-4812 GCA_045544795.1 Eubacteriales bacterium | reverse complement strand
AAGTCCTCGTCGACCTCATGGTTACCCGTCTCGGTAACGGTGCCGTCCTCAGTCTCCTTGTACTGACCTGCGCCCTCACCGTGCTGTTCACCCTCAACCTCGGTCGAGCCTGTTATCTTCTCGTCCTCTTTGTTCTGGTTTTCCTTGGACTCCTCTTTTTCATCTGCATTGGCGCCCTCCTGCTTGTCGTCCTCTTCCTTTTTGCCGTCCTCAGACTCCTTACCGTCGTCCTTGTCCTCGCCCTCGGTATTGGACTCATCATCATTTACAACGCCTGCTACCTCATCCTCTTCATCGTCGGCATCCTTTTTCTTACAGGATACCGCCATTGTGGCAAGCATCATTATAATGAGCAAAAGAGCAAATAATCTGCTGAACTTTTTCATAATACTCTCCTGTTAAGATAATATATAATATTCTATCATTTAAAGCAGGGCAATTCAATTGTACAAAATCACGATATTAACCTGTTTACTTTGTTTATTATGACATATAAAACACCAACCAAGGCAAAAGCCCCGGTTGGTGTGATAATTATAATTAGTTGCCGTACTTCATTGAATCAATGATATACGTATTTACGATGTTTGCGCCCTTTGTAGCCTCTGTCTTAACGTTATAAGCAGCGTTACCCTTGATAGCCTGAACAAAGTTGGTGTCTGTTGAAAGGCTTGAGCCATCCCAGTCATTCATAGCAAGACCGAATACAACGTTCTGAGTAACAAAGTCAAAGTACTGTTTTCTCTGCTTGTAGTTGAAGTTGTAGTACTCGAAGGTGTTAAGATTATCAAAGAGTGTCTCTGTAAATCTTGTAGCCCACAGCTCCATAAACTTAAGTGCGGGACCTATGTTCTTCTCGTTTGCAGTCTTTTTGGGGAGAACCATACCGAAGCCGTAGTACTGACAAATCTCCTTACCCGTTTCGGTATTAGCCTTGGGGAAGGGTACCCAGTTTATCTGGATATGCTTTGAATACTCTGTATCACGGTATACCTGTGTATACATTGTAGCGGACATAAGGGTCGAGCCCTCGTAAAGTCCCATATGCTCGGGACATACGCCCGTTTCCTTGTTCTCACCTGAGTTTTTGTAGTTTACAGACTGATGAATGCCTGCGATGAATTCCCATGCAGCCATAACCTGCGGGTCTGTCCAGTTGTTTACAAGTGTCGGAACGGGTGCGGTCGCATCAATGCAGACTGCCGACTTACCGTTTGTGTTAGGCCATACGTACGAGGTGTTGTAGACCCACTGTACGATAGTTACAAGCTCTTTACCGTCCTTTGTTGTCTTGGGAGCGGAGAGCATGTATTTTTTGAATGAATCCCAGTCCCATGCGCCCTTTTCCCACATGGTATGCGGGTCAGAAAGACCAAGCTCCTGATTAAGTGTCTGATTGTACCAGAGAAGGTCAACGACACCGATAGGCGCGATAACACGGAGCGTGTTACCCCAGCGGCATGTATCCATTGTGTTTTTACATACACCGGGGGAAGAACCGAGGTTGTTGATAGCAATAAGATCTGTTATAGATCTTGAAATACAAAGCGCGTTGGGGTATACAACGTGGTTTGTGTATACAACGTCGCAAGCCTTACCTGCGTTCATTGCCTGAAGCGCAGCGGCAGTTGATTTTGTATGCTGTTTTACAGTGTACTTGATGTTAAGACCGATCTCTTTTTTAAGACCCTTAAACCATGTCCACTCATCGACAGTCTCACCCTTTGCGTTACGGTATGACCATGCCGCAAAGTTGTCGGCTGTAAAGAAGGTAAGTGTCTTACCCTTAAGGTCTTTTATCGTTGTGCCGTCACGTACAAAGCCGGTATCGTCGATAGCGAATGAAGGCATAGCCTCCTTGTTTACCTGACGGTCGCGGTTGATAAGCGGGTTTCTGTCAAAGTCGTACTTTGATTTCTCAGTAGCCTCACGCTCTGATTTCTCAAGACCCTGCTCGTCATCGGGAATAAAGCCGTTGTCGTTTGTAACGGCGCCCTGAATAACGTAGTCCTCGTTGACCTCATGGTCACCTGTCTCAAGGATCTCACCGTTCTCACCCTCAACGTAAGAGCCGTCGCCCTCACCCTTTTGCTCACCCTGGGGCTTTTCGTCCTCGGTCTTACCGTCCTCTTTGTCGGTCTTACCGTCTTCCTTGTCCGAAGCATTACCGCCCTCTTTATCGTCGGTATCTTCCTCGTCCTTGTCGTTTTTGTCGTCCTTGTCGTCCTTATCGCCCTTGTCGCCGCTTTCGGTGTTGGATTCGCCGTCCTCAACCGTGCCTGCAACCTCAGAATCCTCTTCCTCGCCCTTTTTCTTACAGGAAACTGCAGCAGTTGCGAGCATGAGAAGGATAAGAATAACTGCAAGAAGTCTGCTTATCTTTTTCATGTTGTTCTCCTTCCGGAATAATTTTTTATTAAACTGCGGTTTTATCCGCAGAATCCATACTGCTCTCACATATATATGTTTTTAAACGCTCAAAACGTTTCACTTTTTACAAAAAAAGTTTGTTTTTTTAGATTTTTGGTCTTTTGCGCCTATTAATTATAAATTAAACGTATATGCATGTCAATCGGCAAAAGTATTTTTGACAATATGCAATATAACAACGCGGTTTTTTTGTATATTCTGACAGTTACTTATGATAACTTCCGCCGCCGCGTATCATATAGGTCCTGTATATCTGCTCAAGCAGCATTCCGCGCGCGATCTGATGGGGAAAGGTCATGCGCGACATGGAAATTCGCATATCGGATGCGGCTTTGACGCTGTCGGCAAGACCGTGCGACGAGCCGATTATAAAGGAGACCCTGCCCTTTACCGCGGCTGCATTTTCCATTATTTTTGCAAGCTTTTCACTTGTAGGATTATCACCCTCAATGCACATGGCTATCCGATAACTGCCTTCTGTCGCGGAAAGTATCGATTTCGCCTCGCTCTCAAGCGCGCGCTCAATTTCCTTATCGGAAGGGTCGGACGGGAGCTTACTCTCTGAAAGCTCGGTGACGGTCAGCTTACAAAAGCGGGTGAGCCGTTTCTGATACTCGGCGCACAGCTCACGCAGATACTTTTCCTTGAGCGTGCCGACGCACACTATATCAATTCTTTCCATTTAACAACCTCTTTGCTTTAAGCAGAGCGATCTGCGTTTTCGCATCGTCGATCTCGCCTGTCATGACAAGCCCGACGGCTTGGTCAAGCGGCATTACAGCCGTCTCCAGAAACTCACCGTCATCAAGGCATGCGCCAACGTGTTCAAGGTCGGTCGCAAGGTAGATATATATCACCTCGGTATCGTACGCGGGGGTAGGTATCAGCGTGCCGAGTGACTGCACCGTCTTTGCGGCAATCCCAAGCTCTTCCTTAAGCTCGCGGACAGCGCACTCCATCGGGTCCTCGTCCTTTTCGCGCTTGCCCGCGCATATTTCAAGGCAGACCTTGCCCGCGCCGCAACGGTACTGGCGCACAAGCGTTACGTTACCGTCCTTATCCACAGGCAGAATACCCGCGCCGCCGTTATGGAGCACAAGCTCACGCGGGGCGGTCCTTCCGTCATAAAGCTCGTTTACGTCCTTGGCAACGGTAAAAACACGCCCTTCAAATATGATATCGCGGGATATCCGTTTTTCAAAAAGCTCCATCACTTACCCTCCGATCTGATAAATTTTGCATAGCGTATCACCTCGTCAAGAAGCCTGTCGGGAGCGTCCGCATCACCGAAAAGCGCAAGCTTTAACTGCTTTCTTGTCGCCGCCTTCGGCGTGTCCTCACCCAAAAGCTCCGCCTCGCTCATACCGAGCGCATTTGCAAGCTTTGTTATCGTCTGCGAGGTCAGGTTGGTCTCTTTGTTCGTGCGGGGGTCATATCCCTTTTCAATACTGTCGATATGAGTGTGACTCATCCCGCACAACGCGCCGAATTCACGCAGGGACAACCCAAGCTCACTGCGTTTTTTTCGTACAATTTCACTGATTCTGTTGATCATTTTATTCACACCTCTCGTTAATTGTAAACGAAAAACAACAAAATGTCAAGATTTCAGTAAAAATCACTTGACACGCCTGTTGTTTATACTGTACAATATAAACAACAAAAACATGGAGGTGTGGCAATTGAAAACAACCAAATTTAAATGCGCGGCATGCGGGAGAAAGTTTGAAAGGAGTATTCGCATTGAATGCGAGGTGGGCATTTTTCAAGGCTGTCCACACTGCGGATGCTGGGATTTTGCAAAGCAGGAATACGATATCTTTTCAAAAGAGGAGCTTATGCAGTTCCGCGCGCTTTTGCGTGAGACGGAGAAAATGAATCAGAAACTGTGCGAGCTTCGTGTCGACGGCAAGGCGGAAGATACCGAGCTTTACGAGTTGTATGAAAACAACAGGCTGAGGTGCATGGGACTTCGTATGCGTATCGAGACCTTTATATTCAATATTGAGGACAGTCAGCTTCGGCAGATATTCTCCCTGCGCTATATCGACGGTCATTCATGGCAGGCTGTAGCGCGCAGGATGGGCGGAATCACCGCCGACTGCGCAAGAATGATGCATGACAGGTATCTCAAAAAACTAAACGAAGAGTAATCAACTGAAAATGCGGCTAAGGTATAGCACCTTAGCCGCATTATTTTTTGAAATTGTAGTTTGTCGGTATGTTCATGTGGTGCACTAACCCCGCCTCCATCTGATGAGGGAGGTGGATTTTGCCGTAGGCAAAAGACGGAGGGAGAGACCAAAATAGCAGTAATTCCTATGCTTTTCTCTCCCTCAGTCACCTTCGGTGACAGCTCCCTCGTCAGAGGGAGCTGTGTTT
>JAZPZR010000272.1:0-5390 GCA_045544795.1 Eubacteriales bacterium | reverse complement strand
GACCCCTACAAAGATTGTGCGTATCTCACCGACAAACCATAATTTTACCTTCATGTAATAAACCGCAAACACCTTCCATACAATGACATGGGAGGTGTTTTTTTATGAAAAAAGAACGCGGTTCATTTATTGTAACGCTGATAATTATTCTGCTGTTTGTCGGTGCGGGTGTGTTTTATATAAAGACCTCGCATCCTGCGCTCTATAAAAAGGCGGTAAGCTGTATAAAAAGCAGATCGCTCGAAACGGTGAGCAGTAACGTCTACGACAGCGTGGTGCCAAGCGGTAAAAACACGCAGAACATCAGCTTTGACTATCTTGACGAGTACTCTGTGGTAAACGTCTGTCATCCGCTTGAAAATGGGACGCTCACGTCAGCCTTCGGTGTGCGGACCGACCCTGTCACAAAAAAGCAAGGCAGCTACCACCACGGCATTGACATCGGCGCATGCTACGGCGAGGAGGTGCGCAGTTTTAAGGCGGGCAGGGTCACAAAAACGGGGTACGACAATATCTACGGCAACTGTGTCAGCATCAGCCACGGCGATATATCCACCTTTTACGCGCACCTGTCCGAAATAAAGGTATCGGCAGGCGCCGACGTCCTCGCGGGTGACGTTATCGGACTTGTGGGAAGCACCGGCAAAAGCACAGGCGCCCACCTTCACTTTGAAATAAAAAAGAACGGGGTGAGCGTCGACCCGACGGGCATGCTTTATGAAAAAATATAGCGTATCTCCTCTTACATTTATAATTATATTCAGTTTTATAATTATCGACGGCACCCTCTACTCGCTCCTTGCCGTCGTTTTTTCCTTTTTGCATGAGGCGGGGCATATTATAGCGCTGAAGCTGTGCGGCGGACAGGTGAGCGCACTTAAAATGCACACGCGCGGAATAGGTCTTGACACGACGGTACTTTCCTATAAAAACGAGCTTCTGGTGTCCCTTTCGGGCCCTTTCATGTCTTTTGTTCTCTTTTTATGCTTTTTGCCCTTTTTTACAAAAAGTCCGCTCTGTCTTTTTTGCTGTTTTTCAAACCTTATTATATTTACACTCAATATCCTTCCCATATACCCACTCGACGGCGGGCGGGTGCTTTTTTGTATTCTCTGTAAAAAAGCCGAGCTCCATATGGCTGTAAAAATAATAAAAGCAGTTTCTTTTTTATTTTTGTTGCCCCTTTTCATCCTTTCTGTTATAATACTCATTGAAACGGGATATAACCTGTCCCTGCTTATAATAAGCGTCTATCTTTTATTTATAGCATCAGGAGTAAAAAACTTATGATAGATACCAAAAAACTTGACAGTATACTTCCCCGCGTGCAAAAGCCTGCGCGCTATACGGGCGGTGAGCTGTATGCATGCATGAAGGATAAGGAGAAGGTGGGCATCCGCGTTGCCTTCTGCTTTCCCGATATTTACGATATTGCCATGTCCTGCCTTGGCTACCGCATACTTTACGGCGCACTCAATTCGCAGGATAATATCTGGTGTGAGCGCATCTGCCATCCCTGGCCCGATATGGAGGAGGAGATGAAAAAGGCGGGCATGCCCCTCTTTTCGCTTGAGAGTAAGACTGAGATGCGTGAGTTTGATATGATCGCGTTTACCCTTCAGTATGAAATGTGCTATACGGGTGTGCTCAATATGTTAAAGCTCGGCGGTGTCCCCGTAAAAGCGGACGACCGCGATGATCTTGACAACATCGTTATCGCGGGCGGTCCCTGCGCCTACAATCCCGAACCGCTTGCCGATTTTATCGACCTGTTTACGATAGGTGAGGGTGAAACACAGCTTATAGAGCTTGCAAACCTGCTTGAGAGCGCAAAAAAGCGGGGTCTTTCGCGTGAGCAGTTTTTTGTCGAGGCGATGAAGATCGACGGCGTATACGCGCCCTCGCTCTATAATACCGAGTATAATGAGGACGGCACAATATCGGCGTTTTACCCCAAATGTCCCGGCGTGCCCGAAACTGTGAAAAAAGCGATAGTCAAGGACCTCGACAAAGCGTATTTCCCCGATACACAGATAGTGCCGTATATTGAGACGGTGCATGACAGAGTTACGATAGAGCTTTTTCGCGGCTGTATACGCGGCTGCCGTTTTTGTCAGGCGGGTATGCTCTGCCGTCCCATCCGTGCAAAGTCGGTAAAGACCCTGACCGAGCAGGCAAAAACTCTGCTTGACTGTACAGGCCACGACCAGCTGTCACTCTGCTCGCTCTCCTCGTCCGACTACCCGTATATTGAGGAGCTTGTGGACGAGCTGTTAAAGCTTACAGAGCCTAAAAAGATAAATCTTGCAATGCCCTCACTCCGTATAGACAATTTTTCAAAAGAGCTTGCAGAGAAGATAACGCGCGTCAGAAAATCCACCTTTACATTTGCGCCCGAGGCGGCAACACAGCGACTTCGCGACGTTATAAACAAAAACGTGACGGTGGAGGATATTGACAAGAGCGCAAAGATGGCTTTTGAAAACGGCAACTCATCGGTAAAGCTGTATTTCATGACCGGTCTTCCCACCGAGACGATGGAGGACGTGGAGGGTATTGCCGACCTTTCAAAGCATATCGTCGACCTGTATTTTGAGGCGGACGTTAAAAAGCGCAACCGCAGGATTACCGTGACCTCCTCTGCATCTATCTTTGTACCAAAGCCGTTCACTCCGTTTCAGTGGGAGGCGCAGGACGATTTTGATACCGTTTTTGAAAAGCAGGCGGTCCTTCGCGAAAGGTTTAAAAACATCCGCGCGCAGATAGCCATGCATGAGCCGTATATGTCGGCTATCGAGGCGGTGCTTGCACGCGGTGACAGACGCGTAGGACGGGTGCTTTACGAGCTGTGTGAGAAGGGCGCGCGTCTTGATGCGTGGGACGAATTTTTTGATAATGAGGCATGGCAGACCGCATTTGAAAAGTGCGGTGTCGACCCGAAATTTTACGCAAACCGCAAGCGTGATTTTTCAGAGATTCTGCCGTGGGACTTTATAGATGCGGGCGTTACAAAACGCTATCTCATGTGCGAGGCGGAGCGCGCCTATGAGGGCGTGACCACACGCAACTGCAAGGAAGGCTGTACAGGCTGCGGCGCTTCAAAGCTTCTTGAGGGAGGTGAGTGTCATGTCGGAAAATAATCTGCCTTTTAAAGAGGTGCGCGTAATATTTGCAAAAACAGGGTCTGCCATGTGGTTTTCACATCTTGACCTCATGCGCGCGGTGTCGCGTGCGCTCAGACGCTCAAACCAGAAGCTGTGGATGAGCGAGGGCTTTACGCCAAGACCTCATATCGTATTTACCCCGCCCCTGTCTCTTGGCTACGAGAGTACGGGCGAGATAATGGATTTCAGACTGACGCTTGACGCGGAATTTGACCCGCAGGCAATAAAGGCTGCATTTCCCCCCGCGCTTGAGGTGAAGGACGTGTATATCCCCCATACAAAGCAAAAGGAGATTGCCTTTGCCGACTATATCCTGACGCTTGATACCGACAGCCGTGACGACGATATCAGACAGCTTTTTTCAAAGCCTGTCGAAATGGTCAAAAAGACAAAGCGCGGTGAGTCGGTGACAGATATCACAACGCTTATAAAGCGCTTTGATATAAAGGACGGCGTGATAAGTGTGACAGTCTGCTGCGGCGCCGAAAATACGCTCAATCCGTCCTATATTTTAAAGGCTATAGAGGATATCGGTGTGGACATCGGGTATGCGCGCGTGTGCAGAACGGGCTTTCGCAAAAATGATATGAATTTATTTAAATAAGTTATTGAAATTCTTGAAAGTTATTGAATTTCTTAATTAAATAATGTAATATTAGGTTGACAAGCCAAATATGAATCCGCCTCAGATGATATGGTATTAAAAAATCTCAGGAATCTAGAGGTCGTAGATTTTAAAAGGAGCAGATTTTTGTTTATTCAAGGCATAAAACGCAGCCAATACTTTGTGTATTGGCGAGTATTTTAACGTAGAAGAAGCGGAAATCTGCCCTTTTAAAACGGGTTTAGATTTGACTTGGCGACCTAAAAATAAAGGAGGGGATTGTTATGGACATACCCGAAAGACTTCATGAGCTTAAATGTACGCCTGCAGTTTTTGCAGTAAAGGATCAGTATCAGATCATGGTAATGGCGCGCACCGACATTTTGTTCTGGGTGACGGTAGGCGATGAAAATTACTATGACCATTCAAACGGCATCGTGCGTTCGTCAACACGCATGCACCGTGTGAACGTTCCGATGGAGGCACTTGACAATGCCAAGGAATACACCGTTCACTACCGCCGTATAGTTGACAGAAAGCCGTATTTCCCCGAGCTTGAGGATACCGTTTCAAAGACCTATCCCTTTAAGCCGGTAAACCCCGAAGGTCCGATTAAGATATACCATCTTTCAGACACTCACGGAAGATTTGAAGAGCCGGCTGAGGCGGGCTGCTATTTCGGTGACGATATCGACCTTCTCATACTTAACGGTGACGTTCCTGACCATTCGGGCAACATAAAAAACTTCGACCTTATTTATAAGCTGTGCGAAAAGATAACAGGTGGCTCACGTCCTTGCATCTTCTCACGCGGCAACCATGATACACGCGGCTTTTTTGCCGAGAATATTGCGGAGTATACGCCCACAGAGCACGGTAATTCATACTTTACCTTCCGTCTTGGTAAGATATGGGGTATCGTTATGGATACGGGTGAGGATAAGCCTGACGACCATCCCGAATACGGCGGTCCCGATGCATGCGTTTGCTGTCATGCTTTCCGTATGGAAGAGACACGCTATCTTGAAAACGTTATCAAAAACGCAAAGGACGAGTATGAGGCGGAGGGTGTTGAGTACCGCTTTGTAATAGTACACAATCCCTTTACCTATACTATCCACGCTCCCTTTGACATTGAACAGCCGCTTTTTAAAAAATGGGTAGACCTTATCAACGAGAACATCAAGCCGCAGCTTTTCATTTGCGGTCACCTTCACGGTACAAGCGTGGCTCACCCCGGCGGCGGCCTCGATTCAAAGGGTCAGTCCTGCCCCGTTATCATCGGCTCGCGCTACTTTAAGGATGAGGAGAAAAAGCATCATCACATCGGCTGTGCAATAACGCTTGACGGACTTACCGCAGACGTTGTGTTTAACGATAACTTCGGAAAGATTTACGATACTTCCGAAAAACTCGAACTAAAAAAATAATAAAGCACAAACAAAAATGGAGCTGTAAAAAACGTGATTTTTTACAGCTCCTTTTTTAAGGGGATAGAAAAAATTTTTCGGAAGTTTCAAACCGAGCCGTAGGCTTGCCCGACGGCGTACAAAGGTACGCCGAGTGGCGAGGTTTGGAAGTAGCAAAAAGCATATAAAAAAGAGAAAAGTGTTGCATAAAAG
>JAZPZR010000271.1:0-4684 GCA_045544795.1 Eubacteriales bacterium | reverse complement strand
TCCTCCCGCAACAGCAAATAAAAGATCCCATGAAAATCAATATTTTCATGGGATTTCTTCACTTTCCGCGAACTCTCCCTCTCGTAGTATCACATACGACTTCGGGTCGAGTTCACGAAATCTGCACTCTTTTTTGGAAGTTACATCAGAGTGTCAAATTTTTAAAAATAGTTTTTTGACACTCTGAATAAAAAGCGGCGTGAAAACGTCGCTTTTTATATTCTGTTGGGTAGGTGATTCACACCTTATGTACCATCTCGATATGCGGGATGCCGTCTTCTAAAAAATCACCCGAATCCTGTTTGAAGCCAAGCTTTTCATAAAACCCTTTCGCGTACTTCTGCGCTTCGATTCGTATGACCGCGTCGCCGTATATCTTTCGCGCCGTATCAATTGCCGCCTGCATGACGGTAAGTCCGTAGCCACGACCCCGAACCGTCGTGATGACACGCCCTATCGACACGTCACGCACGCGCCCTTTGGGAAGCACCCGGCAATATGAGAGCACCTTTTTGTTTTCATCTTCAAGCCACACGTGATGCGCCTCTTTATCATAGCCGTCGATATCCTGATAAACGCAGTCCTGCTCCACAACAAACACCTCGACACGCGCCTGCAGTATGTCGTGAAGCTCGTCAACTGTCAGCTCACTGTAATGCTTTATTACTAACTTTTCCGTCATATCTTGCAAAAAGCTCCCTCACGTGATTTTCGTAGCTTTCAGGGTCAACGATATAGCTTGTTCCGTGGTCGGCGCCCTTTACTACAAGCAAAGTTTTATCCGAAGCGCATGCCTCATAGTTTTGCTCTGTCATGGAAAGCGGTACAAAGCCGTCCGCATCACCGTGCACGAAAAGTATCGGCACACGGCACACCTTCATCGCATCAATAGTGGACGCATCCTCACCGCGATATCCCGCCTTTTTACTGATAAAGTAGTTGGCAAGCGGATAGGAAAGCTTTTCGCCAATCTTTGCATTTTTTTTCATAACGTGCGCCCATATTGCGCGGGGCGAGGTAAAACCGCAGTCGGCAATAATGCCGTGTACACAACTTGGTATTCCAAGTCCCGATGCCATAAGCACGGTGGACGCGCCCATCGAGATACCGCAGAGGTATATCGGAAGTTCCGGCTCTCTTGCGTGTGCGTATTCTATCCAGTCAAGACAGTCAAAGCGCTCGTACACTCCAAAGCCGATATACTCGCCCTCGCTCTTGCCGTGTGAGCGTTGCTCTACGAGTAAAAGCGAGCAGTCCTCATTCTCAAAAAAGGGTACTGCGGGCGCAAAATCGGTACTCCAGCCTGAGCGCCAGCCGTGAAAGCATATCACCACACGCTTTGCGTTTTGTCTTTCAAACCAATGTCCCACAAGCTTAAGCCCGTCGCGGTTGTCGATAGTGACCTCCTCATGAGGTCTTTTTTCAAGCTCCTTTGAAAGCGCGGTTGCCGCCGTCCATGCCTCGTCGTCGATAAGCTTGTCGGTAAGCACCTTTTTGACCTTTGTCGCGGCAGGCGGCATATCCTTTGCAACGGTCACGTCGGACATGACGTCCATGACCGCCTTTGTTGCCGCGATAGCCGCGGTAACACCGACTGCAACACCGACACCTATTTTAATTTTGGTTTCTTTTTTCATTTCTTGTCAACTCCTCCTGCTCAAGCACCCTGTACGCAACCTTACCTACAAGCGTTTTGGGAAGCTCGGCACGAAATTCAATATCGTACGGTAACGCATATTTTGCAATGTTCTTTTTGCAGTAATCAAATAAAAGCTGTCTGTATTCTTCAGACGGCTGTATACCGTCCTTCAGCATTATAAACGCCTTGATCTTCTGTATCTTAAGCGGGTCAGGCAGACCGATAACACAGCTCATCTGCACAAGTTCATGCGCATCAAGAATACTTTCAAGCTGTGAAGGGTAGACGTTGTACCCGCTTGTTACTATCATGCGCTTTATTCTCTGCTTAAAGTATATAAATCCGTCCCCGTCCATATAACCGAGGTCACCCGTGTGAAGCCACGTATGACCGTCGTCATGCTCTTTAAGTGCAAGCGCCGTTTCTTCGGGGTTGTCCATATACCCCTTCATGACGGTAGGACCCTTTATGCATATCTCACCGTCCTCGCCTGTCGGCAAAGCCTCAGTCGAGCCGACCTTTACGATTTTATAAAAGGTGTCGGGAAAGGGCTGACCGATACTGCCTGTTTTTGCAAGGTGGATGGGTGTAAGACAGCTTGCCGTCACACACTCGGTCGTGCCGTAGCCCTCGCGTATTTTAACAGTTGCCCTGTGGCTTTTCAAAAAGCCGTCGAATTTCGCCTTAAGCTTAGGTGACAGACTGTCACCGCCCGAAAAAACACCCTTGAGACAGGAGAGGTTACAGTTTTTCATAACGTCCTGACGTGTCAGCGCCTCAAAAAGCGTCGGCACGCCCGCAATAAAGTTGGGACGCTGTTTTTTTATAAGCTGTGCGTAGGATTTGGGTGTGAATCGGGGTACAAGCAAGCATCTGCCGCCGTTTGTCAGCATTGAATGTATCGACACACCAAGACCGAAGCCGTGAAACATCGGCATGACCGCAAGCATTTTATCACCCGCGCAAAACATCGGATTTGTCGCGATTATCTGCTTTGACAGCGCGTTGAAGTTGTAGTTTGTAAGCTGTATTCCCTTAGTAGTCCCCGTCGTGCCGCCGCTGTAAAGGATTACCGCAATATCCTGCGCGCCCGTGTCCGCCTTGACGCACGTGACAGAGCCTTTTAAAAAATCAGTCCACTTTATTGCAGGCTCTGACACCTCAGGCTGTTTGTTTATAAGCGGATAGATAAATGACAGCGGGAAAGGAAGCGCATCCGCAATTCTTGTAATTACAAGATATTTAAGGCAGGTGTCGGGGCGCACCGCGGAAAACTTGGGATAAAACTGATCAAGCGTTATTGCAAGCACGCTTTTTGATTTGTTTATAAAAAACTTTATTTCGTTTTCACTTGACAGCGGGTGTATCATGTTTGACACCGCGCCGATTTTGTTTATTGCATAAAACGCAACCACCGCCTGCGGACAGTTGGGAAGAGCAACCGTCACCCTGTCACCCTTTTTAATGCCGAGCGACTTGAGTGCGCCCGCGCACCTGTCAACGTCCTTTAAAAACTTACCGTAGCTTGTGGTCTTACCCATAAAGTCATAAGCTGCGCTATCCTTATACGTATCTGCCGTTTCTTTTATGTACTCATACATAGTACCGCCAAAATATTCAAGTGTTTTGGGCACCTCACCGTAATTGTCAAGCCACGGCGCAAAAATCTGACTCTTTTCCATATCTTAACCTTTTATTAGCTTTCTGAACTTGGGGAGCGCACCGCGGACGGTAGCTTCCGACACGCAGTAGGATATACGGATATATCCCGTAACTCCAAAGCTTTCCGACGGCACGACAAGAACGTCCTCCGCCTTTGCCCTTTCGAAAAAGTCGGGGTAGGGGGATTTTACAAAAAGATAAAACGCGCCGTCCGGCTTTACACACTCATAGCCGTATTCGGTGAGCGAATTATAAAGCAGGTCGCGGTTTTTACTGTACGCTTCAATATCTGTCACGGCATCAATGTGCTTTGCAATAACGCTTTGCATAAGCGAGGGCGCGCAGACAAAGCCGAGCTTTCTTCCCGCGCCGCATACCGCGTAAAAAATATCAACGCTATCCTCTGCTTTCGGATTTACCGCGATATAGCCTATCCGCTCGCCCGCAAGCGAGAGCGACTTTGACCATGAATAGCATACCACGCAGTTATCGTAATAATTCATAATATAGGGCACGCTCACGTCGCCGTAAACAAGCTCCCTGTACGGCTCGTCCGATATGATATAAATGGGATGACCGTATTCCTTTTGCTTTTTATCCAAAAACTCACACAGACGGATAATGCACTTTTCATCAAGCACCGCGCCCGACGGGTTGTTGGGTGAGTTGATAATTACCGCCTTTGTGTTTTTATCAAGCTTTGCTTCAAGGTCGCAAAAGTTGATAAAAAACTGCTCTGTATCGGCATCAACTACCGAAAAGCTTGCGCCTGCGCCCTCTGCAAACACCTTGTATTCGGGAAAATAGGGGGCAAATGCGATGACACCGTCACCCTTTTGACAGAGTGCGCCCAGCGTTATTGTAAGTGATGCCGCGGCTCCGCAGGTTATATAGATATTGTCGGCAAAAATGCTCACGCCGAATCTTTTTTGTATGCTGTCTGCAACGGCACTGCGGAGAAGGGGATTTCCCGCAGCTGAGGTGTAGCCGTGTACTGCAGGGTCGTTTTCTACCGCCCTTTGTATCTCAAGGTCGATTTCCTTCGGCGTCGGTGTTGCGGGATTGCCGAGCGAAAAATCGAACACGTTGTCTTTTCCCACAAGCGCGCGCCGACTGTTGCCGTATTCAAAAATATCGCGGATGACCGAGCGCACCTTGCCAAGCTCCGCGTTTTGTAAATTTATACTCATTTTCTCTTTTCATTCCAATCGGATATACTTTTTATTAATTATAATATAAAGCATATAAAAATACAATACAAATAAATTGTAGTTTTACGGGGAACTGGATCAAGGCTTCCCCTCGAGGGGAAGCTGTCACCGTAGGTGACTGATGAGGTGTTAATATTTAGTTTTCCACCTCATCCACCGCTCACGCGGTCCC
>JAZPZR010000270.1:0-8078 GCA_045544795.1 Eubacteriales bacterium | reverse complement strand
CAGCCCGACTGACCGAGTATCGACACAAATTCGTTTTTGCGGAAATTGATAGACACACCGTTAAGGGCAGTTACCGTATCACTGCCCATCTTGTATTTTTTTACAATATTAGTAAGTTTAAGCATTTTCTTTCCTCCGTTTCCAACATTTTATTATAAAAAAGTTAAAAAGTAAACCGATTTGAAGGTATTTTTATAATGAATTTAAATTTTATTAACAATTAAACAGTTGACACCGTTAACCGATTTAAATATAATAATTAACGAATTAACAATAGGGGGATAAAATTTATGGATGATTTTATAAGAGATACTTCGGGAACCTTGATGTACATTATAAATGCGCGCAGGCAGTTCCTGGCAAAACATTTTAAAAAGCTCGGACTTCATGAGTCACAGCACAGAATGCTTATGTATATTTACAGATTTTCAGATGCTCCGCCCACGCAGATACAGATAGCAAACTTTTTTGATATCAGCGCGGCGGCGGTTGCAGTCACTATCCGAAAATTAGAAAAGGGCGGTTATATCACGCGTACCGCATGTGAAAACGACATGCGCAACAACCGCGTGTCTATTACCGAAAAGGGTAAGGAGATTGCAATAAAATCAAAAGAAGTCTTTGATAAATGTGAGGAGATAACCTATCGCGGAATGAGTAATGAGGATATTGACCATCTTCGCAGATATCTTGATAAAATGTATATTAATATCCATGGAGAGGTAAAATGAAGCGTTGGTTAAAGTATGTTAGACCCTACACGCTCTTTTTCATACTCGGTCCTTTGTGTATGATAGTAGAGGTGGTAGGCGAGGTGCTTATGCCCAAGTTTCTGGCAAACATTGTTGACGTTGTCGAAACGGGCGGCAAAAGCTCTGAAATTGTAGGTATGTGTGCGCTTATGGTGGTCACCGCCATTCTTATGATGGCAGGCGGTGTCGGCGGTGCATATTTCGGTGCAAAGGCGTCTGTTAACTTTGCAACAGACCTGCGTCGCGATATTTTTTCGCGTATACAACGCTTCTCTTTTGCAAATATTGATAAGTTTTCGGCAGGCTCGCTCGTTACCCGTCTCACAAATGACGTAACCCAGCTGCAGAATTTTGTAAATACGCTTCTTCGCATGTTTCTCCGCGCACCCGGTATGCTTATCGGCGGTGTTATAATGGCGGTTACGATGAACCCTGATCTTGCGGTGATCCTTGCGGTGTCCATTCCCGCAATACTTATAGTAATGCTGTTTATTATAAAGACAGGCTTTCCGCGTTTTGGTATAATGCAGGAAAAGGTGGATGCGCTCAATTCCAATATTCAGGAATCGGTCACAAACGCGCGCGTTGTAAAATCCTTCGTGCGTGAGGATTTTGAAAAGGAAAAGTTCAGAACCTCTAACGGCAACCTTAAAAAAGCGGGCATGAGCGCCATGATGGTAATGATATGCATGAATCCGCTTACCACCCTTATCATGAACTTTACCGTGGTAGCTGTCGTATGGTTCGGCAGCCGTTTCGTTATGGACGGCAGTATGCCCGCAAGTGAGCTTATTGCTTTTATTTCATACATAAATCAGATACTTTTCTCACTTATCATGGTTACCATGATGTTTATGTTCTCATCACGTGCGCTTGCGGCAGGCAAGCGTATTGGCGAGGTGCTTGACGAAAAGATCGATATATCGGATGAAAATGCGACAGATGCCGTTGTTACAGACGGTAATATCGAATTTAAAAACGTCAGCTTCCGATATTATAAAAACAGCGACGGCAAGGTTCTTGATAAAATTGACCTTAAGATAAACGCAGGCGAGACGGTAGGTATTATCGGCTCGACAGGCTGCGGTAAAACTACGCTTGTTTCACTTATTCCGAGGCTTTACGATGCCGACGAGGGTGAGGTGCTTGTTGACGGTGTAAACGTGCGCGACTACAGCCTTTACAATCTCCGTGAGGGCGTTGGTATGGTGCTTCAGAAAAACGTTCTGTTTTCAGGCTCTATCGAGGATAATCTGCGCTGGGGCGCTGACGATGCAACTGACGAACAGATCCGCGCGGCGTGTGAAAACGCGCAGGCGGACGGCTTTATCACAAGCTTTACAGACGGTTATCAGACAATGCTCGACCAGGGCGGTACAAACGTTTCGGGCGGACAGAAGCAGAGGCTTTGTATTGCCCGCGCTTTGCTCAAATCACCTAAAATTTTAATTCTTGACGACTCTACGAGCGCGGTCGATACCGCGACGGAGGCGCGCATACGCTCTGCCTTCCGTAATGAGCTTGCAGGCTCGACAAAGATAATTATTGCACAGCGCATTTCTTCTGTTATCGATGCGGATAAGATCGTCGTTATGGATAACGGTGTTATCACGGGTGTGGGCACTCACGACGAGCTTCTTGCAGGCAACGAGGAGTATATTGAGATATACTACTCGCAGAACGAAAAGAAGGAAGGGGGCGCTAACTGATGGCAGCACGCAGTCTTGAAAAGCTGAGAGAGCAGTATAAGGGCACCTCTTCAAACGCAAAAGGCCCCGGTGGCGGCGGTCCGCGCGGACGTATGCGTCCTACAGGTAAGCCCAAAGACCTTAAAAACACGGTGTCGGGAATTTTAAAATATATCAGCATTTATAAGTATCGCCTTATGCTTGTAATTGTCTGCATGCTTTTTTCTACGGCGGCAAACCTCGTAGGCTCTTACATTCTCCGCCCCGTTATCAACAGCCTTGTTGAAAAGGGTGTTTCGGCGGAGCAAAAAATTGCAAATCTCATTACCATTCTTGCGGTGATGATATGCGTATACTTTGTCGGTGTATTTTTTACCTATTTACAGCAACGTATGATGCTGGGCGTTTCACAGGGCGCCATCGAGCGTATAAGAAACGACCTTTTTGATAAAGTACAGACGCTTCCCGTCCGCTTTTTTGACAATAACCCGACGGGTGAGGTGATGAGCCGTTTTACAAACGACGTCGACAATATCGGTATGATGCTCGACAGCGCGATAATATCGCTTGTATCGGGTACAGTTACCCTTATCGGCACGCTCGTTATGATGATAGTTACAAACATCTGGCTTACGCTTATAACACTCGTCTTTACCCCGATTTTCTTTTACGGCGGTCAGGCGATAGCAAAGGCGAGCCGCAAATACTACTCGGCACAGCAGGCGGCGCTCGGCGCGGTAAACGGCTATATCGAGGAAAGCGTTACGGGACAGAAGGTCATAAAGGTATTCAACCATGAGGGTATCTGTGAGGAAGAATTCGGTTCGCTTAACGAGGACCTTCGTGACAAGCAGATAGGCGCGCAGTTCTGGGGCGGTGTAATGGGTCCCATTCTCGGCAACACCTCGCAGATAAGCTATGCGCTTACGGCGGGCATCGGCGGTGTGCTCTGTCTTCTCGGAAAATTTGACCTCGGCGGTCTTACGGTATTCGTACAGTATGCGCGTCATTTTTCACAGCCTATAAACAACCTTTCACAGCAGACGGCAACGGTATTTTCTGCGCTTGCGGGTGCTGAGCGTGTGTTCGGCATACTCAACCTCGATCCCGAAGAGCCGGATATTGAAAACGCACGTTCTGCAGAGAACATGAAGGGCTACGTTGAGCTTAAAAACGTCACCTTCGGCTATAATCCCGATAAGGTGATACTCAAAAACATATCACTTTATGCAAAGCCGGGTCAGAAAATAGCATTTGTCGGCTCGACAGGTGCAGGTAAAACAACGGTTACCAACCTGCTTAACAGATTTTACGATATACAGGAAGGCTCTATCACGATAGACGGAATAGACATACGCGATTACAAGCGTGACGAGCTTCGTAAAAACATCGCGATGGTGCTTCAGGATACGCATCTGTTCACAGGTACCGTGCGCGAAAATATCCGCTACGGCAGGCTTGACGCGACGGATGAAGAGGTTGAGGCTGCGGCAAAGACCGCTTCGGCGCACAGCTTTATCATGCGCCTTGAAAACGGCTATGATACTATTATCGACGGTGACGGCGCAAATCTGTCACAGGGTCAGCGCCAGCTTCTCAATATTGCACGCGCGGCTTTGTCAAAAGCGCCCATTCTTGTGCTTGACGAGGCAACAAGCTCGGTAGATACGAGAACTGAACGTCATATCGAACACGGTATGGACAGACTGATGAAAGAGCGTACGACCTTTGTTATTGCTCACAGACTGTCGACGGTACGTAATTCAAACGCTATCATGGTGCTTGAGCAGGGCGAGATAATCGAGCGCGGAGACCATGACGATCTGCTTGCACAAAAGGGCAGATATTACGAATTATATACAGGCAAAAGAGAGCTTGATTAAATACAAAAATCCCATGTTTTTTCATGGGATTTTTTCAGAGTGTTCCTTTTCTTCACGGTCTGTGCCTTTTTTGACAGTCTCCAAAAATCCCATGTTTTCATGGGATTTTTTATTTAGCGACAATAACTGTCCTATTTTTCGGTTTTTGTTCGTTATAATCTACTTGGATTTTCCAAATTTTTACAGGAGATAATGATATGAACAAAAAACTTAAGACGATCGTGGGTGCGGGAAGCGACATGAATAAGGTCGCAATTTGTGAATTTTTAAAAAAGTACGGCTATGAGATAACTGACGTTACTGCAAGCGGGAAGGAATGTGCCGAATCGGTCATGAAAAACAGTCCCGACGTTGTAATTACAGATACCTGTTTTAATGATATGGACAGCTGCGGTATGCTTGATATACTTTTTTCGCGCGGATATACGGGTGAGACCGTGTTTGCGGTTATGTCGGCGGTAGCGGGCGGCTGTGTGATTGAAAACGCGATAAGCAGAGGCGTTGATATTTTTACTCTTATACCGTTTGACGGCGAGCATATCGACAGCAGAATACGTCGCATATGGGCGCGTAAGCGCGGCGAGATAGGCGAGGACAGATCGCGTAAGTTTGATCTTATGGATTACGTCTGCAGGCTTATGCATGAGGTGGGCGTGCCTGCATCAATACGAGGCTACGATTATATCCGCGATTCGATAATTCTTGCGCTGTCCGACCGCGATATACTGCGCTCTATCACCAAGGAATTATATCCGTCTATCGCAAAGTCACATTCTACTACCGCCTCCCGCGTGGAACGCGCAATACGTCACGCAGTTGAGGTGGCGTGGTCGAGGGGTGACGTCGACGTGCTTAACGGTATTTTCGGATACACCGTCAAAAGCTCAAAGGGCAAGCCGACAAACGGCGAGTTTATTTCCATGCTTACCGAGAGGGTTCGTCTTGATCTTCGCGTGGGATAATTTGACATGTAAAAAATAATCGAAATATGTTGACCCATGCCGTGAATTCTGCTATTATAATTCATATTAAAAGTAGGAGAAACGGCATGAAAAAACTATTACAATGGGTGCCGATGATTGTATTGTCGGCACTTTTATTATCTATGCCCGCTTATGCGCAGGCAGAAACCGAGCTTCCGCCGCAGACACAGGACGGGGCTGGTACGGAAGAAGGCGCTGACAAAGAAGAAGCGCCCACAAAAACGGTTGTGGGGATCGATCTCAAAGAGGATGATCTTGACAGAGTTATAGAAATCGGGCAGACTCCCGATTTTACAGACACCGAATTTGTCGTTACGTATGATGACAGTAGTTTTGAAAACTTTATTTTTGATCCGACAATGCTTGTTTTGTGGCAGACTGACAAAAAGGGCAGACAGCCCGCGGTGCTTGAAATAGCAGGGGGCAGGCATACCGAGTTTTTTATAGTAACCGACCCGAACGTTAACGTGCTTGAATTTACAGACGTTACGCAGTCGTACTGGGGCTACAGGCAGATACAGCGTGCCGTTCAGGCGGGCTTTTTCGTGGGAATGAGCAAAACCGAATTCGGCGTTGCAAACGGTATGACCCGCGCACAGTTCTGCCAGATGATATACAGTATCTATAAGACGGATGAGACGGTATTTGCAGGAGAAAAAGAGGTACAGTTTACCGACGTCCCCGAAAACATGTGGTATCATGAGGCAATAATGGCATGCGCACGCGCAGGCATTGTTTCGGGCATGGGCGACGGCACCTTCAAGCCTGATGATTTTATCAGCAGACAGGACGTTGCGGTCATTATGATGAACGTGCTTGACGACCTCTCGGCTTTTACCGAGGAGGATATTACAAAAGCGCTTGAATCGGCAAAGGAAAAAGGAATTGCCGCGGCGGATTTTGATACTGTTTCTCCCTATGCGAGAAAGTACGTTGCAGCGGCGCTCGGCGTTGTATTTTACGGTGACCAAACGGGAAATCTTAATCCCCTCAGCAATATTACGCGTACAGAGTGCGCGGCGATGTGTACAAACCTGTTTTTCAGTAACGACAAAAACAAGACGCCGGGGAAAAAGCTTATCTATCTTTCGCCTGAGAGCGACACAACCAAGGTATACGCAATATGGAAAAAGAACGATCCGTCCACGCATGAGTTTACCGAGCATAAGCAGATGACAAGAATTGCCCAAAGCGTAAAGGCTATTCTTGAGGAAATGGGATATGAAGTATTTATAGCGGACCCGAAAACGTCTATAAGAGATGAAAACAAATTCAATGAGCCGCCTGTTGTTCCCGACAATATATACTGCCGCGCAGAAGAGGCGTATGATATGGGGGCTGCGGCATACGTTGCCCTGCATTCAAACGGAATCGCAGGAACAAATAACGGCTCAGTTCAAGGAACGAGAAGCTTTTATAACGGTACCAATCCGGGCTCTGCCGAGCTTGCCTCGGCAATACATAACAGGGTTGCCGCTCTTACTCCTACAACCGAGACTTCGGGCGCATTTCAGGAGGATATATCATACAGCGCGACACACGGACAGACACCCTATGCAGAGGTGTGGCGTCCTAAAATGCCAAATATTCTTCTTGAAATAGAATTTCACGATTACGCGCCTTATGCGCAGTGGATTGTAGATAATACCGACGCTATAGCGCAGGCAATCGCGGACGGCATTGATGAATATTTCAAGTCGCTTGAATAATATATACAAATCCTACATGCTGTTTTTATATAAATTAAACAAAAATATAACTTTGTGGCGGTTTTGGCATCAAAATCGCCACAAATTCATTGACAAATTAATTATAATAAAATATAATTAGACCGTATAAGTATCTATACATTATTATTTGATCTTTCATTGGGAGGTTTTTACAACATGTCAAAGACAACGAGATTATTGTCAGCAATCGTTGCGGTCATTATGTGCGTAACAATGCTTTCTGCATTCAGCGTATCATTTGCTATCGATCCGCAGAAAGCTGCCAAAAAAGCAGCAGCTGACGTAAATATGTTCAGCAGTCAGCCGTTTGATGCGCTGAGCAGCAACCCCGGCTACGGTGAAACGATTCAGGCTAACGGTATCGTTTTTGTAGATGATGACTGGACAGGCGCGCAGGATGGAGATTACGTTTATCTTCAGTATACCGCGACTGACGGTACGCCTCTTGTTTACAGAGCGGTAAAGGGCGAAAATGCATTCAGCTCTATCAATACTGCTATGGAAACCAAGGGCAGAGAGGGTCTTATCATCAAAGTCGGCGGCGGTACATATTCTGAGGGAATAGCTTCGCTTGCTATCAACGGTCTTAAGTTCTACGGCAACTATGCAGACATCTGTCCTAACGTAGATGACGACGAGGGTGATCCTTTTACAAAAGATCTTAATCCCATCCGTGACAGCAAAAAAGAGACTATTATCACAGGTAAGTGGCAGTGGAAAAAGGATACCTACAACATCACCATCAACGGCTTTACCGTTTCAGGCGCAGGTCAGTTCTCTGTTTATAATTCATCTGCTTATTCAGGTGATATTCATATTTATAACAACATATTCAAGGGTATTTCTGCAAACTATCCGATCAATGCGGGTGCAGGTTATACAGACTCAATGTATATCAAGAACAACCGTTTTGAAGGCGTAGGCTACATCCTTTCACAGTTCGGCGGTGCGAACCAGGATATTATCATGGAAAACAACTACGCTGAAAACTGTACTAACTCATTGATGTACTTCAATGCTACAGGTAAGTCGGAGGCCAAGC
>JAZPZR010000269.1:0-9295 GCA_045544795.1 Eubacteriales bacterium | reverse complement strand
CTCGGTCAGTCGATAAAGGACACCTTCAAGGCTATCGGTAAGCGTCTTACCTACGGCGGAGACACGGGTGTGGACCAGAGGGTTTATTATTTCAACACAAAAGAAATAATGGACAACAAGTTCGGTACGCAGACACCTATCATGTTCGAGGTGGTAAACAAGTTTATCGGACACAGAAGAACGGTACAGGTAAGATGTAACGGTACCTTTACCTACAAGCTTACAGACCCGTTAAAGCTTTACACAAACATCGCGGGCAACGTATCGGACGAGTACAGAACAGAGCAGATGCTCCCTCAGTTCAAGGCGGACTTTGTCGATGCGCTTCAGCCTGCGCTTGCAGTTCTTTCTGAGCAGGAGCTTCGTCCCGCGCAGATTCCCGCGCATACAAAAGAGCTTCGCACCGCTATGCAGAACGAGCTTGCGGCTGAATGGTATGAAAGACGCGGTATTGAGATAGTAGATATCACGATAAATCCCATCTCACTTACAGAAGAGGATATGAAGAAGATAAACGAGATGGAGGATGCCGCATCAATGGGTTCAAATGCCGCAATGGCGCTGGGACGAATGACTGCGGCGCAGGCAAATGCTATGGAGACCGCGGCAGGCAACGAGGCGGGCGCTATGACAGGCTTTATGGGCATGGGCTTTGCAGGAAATGCTATGGGCGGATTTAATCCTGCACAGCAGATTGCCATGATGCAACAGCAACAGCAGATGCAGCAGCCCGCACCCGCAACAAATTCGTGGACTTGCGCTTGCGGAAGCGTAAATCAGGGTAACTTCTGCCCCAACTGCGGCGAGGGCAGAACACTCAAATGCGCAAACTGCGGATGGGAAGCCAAAGACGGCACAAGACCCAACTTCTGCCCCAACTGCGGCAATAAATTTTAATAATGAAAGCGGTACTTACTCATAAATGCCCCAATTGTTCGGGCCAAGTACGCTTTGATATTGAGAAAAAACGGATGACATGTCCCCACTGTTCTTCCGATTTTTCAGTTTACTCTTTTTATACAAATCCTACCGAGTGGTCGTCTGCCGACGAGCAGGAAATCGGTCTTTTCACCTGCGAAAACTGTGGCGGTGAGGTGACTGCATCTAAGAAGGATACAACCGCCTCCTGTCCGTATTGTGACAGCAGACTGACACTTGCAGGCAGACTATCGGGCAAACTGCGTCCGGATTATATACTGCCGTTCGAAATAGGGCTTGATAATGCGGTAGACCTTTTTAAAAATCACGTCAAAAGCAAAAAACTGTTACCCGATGCGTTTAAAAACCACACACATTTACTCAGATGCCGTAGAATGTACCTGCCCTTTTTCGTATTTACTACTAACGTAAACGTTGAATACACCTTATTGCAACCGACGGGTGATACTTACGTGGTCGTCACAGGAAGCGGTCAGTTTTCTTTTACGCATCTGCCTGTTGATGCATGCAAAAGTATGCCTAATTTCATTACAGAGGCAATAGAGCCGTTTAATTTTGAAAGAGCAATGCCTTTTTCGCCGTCGTATCTTACCGACTGCAACGCGGAAATTTGCGATGAATCAGCAGATGACTGCATAAAGTTTGCGGCCAAACGGATGATAAAAACAATTACAAACAAACTCAAAAAGGATTACGACGAGGAAAACTCCACGTATTATTTTAAAAATTTAAAAAACCTGTCACTTGACAATACCGAGATAAAATACGTCTTTTTTCCTGTATGGACACTATCTACAAAGTGGAACAAAAAGAATTACATATTCGCGCTCAACGGACAGACGGGCAAAATCGTGAGCGACCTTCCGTGCGATATCGGCAAGGCGGTAAAAGTTTTTTGGACAAGATTTGTCATTTGTCTTGCTATAGGGCTATTACTGTCCTCAATTATCTGGGTGTTACTGTCATGAAACGAATAATAGTTTTTATTTTAATAGCGGTAAATCTTCTTTTGTTGGGGAATACCGCGCCGACTGTCGCTTATTCTGATGGATACGAATGGGAAGAATCCGTACACGACTATGCAAACATTTTGACTGAGGACGTAAACCAATATCTCGGCGTAAAAGAAATAGGTGAATTTTACACTGCACAACTTTGCGTGTACACTTTTAGGAATGACACAGATTATCACGAGGTGTTCAACGAACTTAAAGAGCGTGGCGACCGATTTATCGTTCTGTTTATCAAAGTGAATGAAAATGACAGTTACGTCGATGCCTTTGTCAAGTATAAACGCAGAAGGTGCGAGGGTATGCCCGATTCGGAAAAGCTCGATGAATATTTTGCCTATGCAATACCATATTTTATAAGCAATCGTTACACAGATGGTGTAAATGCATTTTTCAGTCGTGTATCGGATCACATATATGATTACAATACCGCCACCGAAACTGAGGTGCGGATACAGGAGCAAATTAAAAAGAGAAGGGCTAAAAATATTCACCAAGCCGCATCTTCCGCAACAATTATAATTTCTGTCTCAGTGAGCGTTATCGTGGCATTCATACTTGCATCACTCCACACAAGACGATTAAAAAAACAACTTAAAACAGTGCATGAGAGTGTCGATGCTCTTTACTATTTAAACCACAAAAAAACACGATACAACTATGTTCCAAAACTTGAAGAAAGGGATTTTTGGGAATGAGTTCAGAATTAAAACAGCATAAATGTCCGAATTGTAACGCATCTGTCACCTTTGACTCGGGCACGCAGATGATGAAATGTCCCTACTGCGATTCGGAATTTGCAACGGACGTATTTGATACACCGCTTGAACAAAGCGACATGAGCTGGCAAAATGAAAGCGCGGATGAGTTTTCAGAGCAGGACGGTATGCGTGTGTACACCTGTAACTCCTGCGGCGGTGAGATAATAACAGACCTTACCACCGCGGCGGATATCTGCCCCTACTGTGACAGCACGGTCGTGATGAAGGGTAATCTGTCGGGCGTTTTAAAGCCTGATTACATAATCCCCTTCAAGCTTGACAAAAAAACGGCGGTAGAAAAGTTCAAAGGGCATCTTTTAAATAAAAAGCTTCTTCCGAAGGTGTTTAAAAGCGAAGTACATATCCAAGAAATAAAGGGTGTATACGTCCCCTTCTGGCTTTTTGATGCAACTGCGGACGCATCCGCTAAATTCAAGGCGACAAGGGTGAGAAGCTGGTCGACACCCAATCACATTTACACCGAGACGTCGCACTACAGCCTGCTCCGCGCAGGAAGTATCTCATTTTCCCGCGTGCCTGTTGACGGAAGCACAAAAATGGCGGATGACCTTATGGAATCACTTGAGCCGTACGATCATTCACAAGCGGTTCCCTTCAACACAGCGTTTCTTTCGGGATATCTTGCAGACAAGTACGACGTAACAAAGGACGAGTGTAAGACACGTGCAAACGACAGAATAAAGCAGAGTGCCGTTGACAGACTGCGAGAAACGGTACACGGCTATTCCTCGGTCACAAACACCGACTGCTCGGTACAGTACAAAAACAGCGCGGTACACTATGCGCTCTATCCCGTATGGATCCTCAACACCGTCTGGAAAAACGAGCGCTACGTTTTTGCGATGACCGGTCAGACAGGTAAGTTTGTAGGAAATCTGCCCTGCGACAGAGGCGCGTTCTGGCGGTGGCTTTTGGGTGTTGCGGGCATTGCTTTTGTGATTCTTGGCACGATCTCGCTTCTTTTTTGGTGATGGCTATGAAAAAATATATCTGTATTTTATTTATATTTGTTTTTGCCTGCGTGCTGACAGTCGGCGCATCAGCACAGGTGACCGACGGTGCACTGATACTTACGGACAGCGAGGAACAGAGCCTTCAGGCACGTATAGAAAGCCTTGAGAAAATCTGCGGCTGTCATATTATCATTCACACAGAGGACTACGGCAATTATGCCACGGCTGAAATGAGCGCAAGAACGTTGCTTGAACAGTCGGGCGCAGAGAACGGCGTTATATTTTACGTTGCAATGGGCAGTCGTGACTGGCACGTCTACACGGCAGGCGATGCATGGGATATGTTTAACGGTCTTGCCATGGACGAGATCGAAATATATTCTGTCGAAAAGCTTTCGTCGGGTGATTACTATCTTGCGTTTGACGAATTTTTAAACGTTTGCGAAGACGTATTTGAAATGACAAACGCGGGCGAGGAGTATGCCCCGCCAAAAAGACCTGAGGTGCTTGTTTTTTACCTTATCATCGCGGCGGTAGTTGCATTTGTGATAGGGCTTATATGGGCGCTTGTGCTCAAATCAAAGCTGACGTCGGTAAAGCTTAATCACGGCGCTGTGAATTATCAGGATGCGGGCTCGTTTGCCCTTTCGGGAAATCAGGATGTTTTCCTGTATAAAAACGTGACCTGCGTTGCAAAGCCCAAATCAAACGGAAGCTCAGGTGTCGGCGGTGGCGGAGGCGGCTCCCGCGGCGGTAAGTTTTAGTTTTGTACAAATTTAAAACGGTAGAGGAAAATCCTCTACCGTTTATATTTTTATTCTACCACAAAGTCCTTATGGAACTTGTAAAGAATCTGTGCAGCCTCGGCACGTGATGCGGTTTCAAGAGGCTTGAACTCTGTTCCGCCCTCTACTGTGTAACCGCTTACGATCTCTGCCTTCTGACATGCGCTTACTGCATTTTTGGCATACTTACGGATGCTCTTTGCATCTGTAAATGCAACCTCTGCCTTTGTTTCGGTAAGCTGAATATTCATGTATTTTGCAAAGTTTACGATCATTGTACAAAGCTGCTGACGCTCAATTGATGTCTCAGGTCCGAAGGCGGTATCGGTAAGTCCGCTTACAACTCCGTTCTCGCTTGCCCATTTGATCGCCGCGGTGTAGTATTTGCCCGATTTTACGTCGGTAAACTTGGTCCCTACCTTGTTTGCATTCTTTGAGGTGTCAACACCTGCAATTCTTGCAAGGATTGTGATAAACATACCGCGTGTCACGTCCTGATCACGTCCAAACTCGGTCTTGCTCACGCCTGCAATAAAGCCGTGTGAGTATGTGTAGTTTACAGCATTTGTATACCACTTACCCGCCTTGACGTCGGTAAATACCTTTGTTGTGTCTGCAATCTCAACAGGTTTTTCTTCGGGTGAGGGCGCAGGGTCGGGAGTGGGCGTAGGTGCGGGAGTGGGCGTAGGTGCGGGTACAGAAAACTTTGTACCCTCTGCCGTGACAGTTTCTTTATATCCGCAAACGGTACACGTGCGTGTCTTTGTCCCGTCAGCCTCAGCCGTTGCGTTATTATCTGAAACGTACCCGCCGAATGAGTGGGTGACCTCTCTTACGTCACCGCACACGTCACAGCCTGCATCACAGGAATTGATGTATACGTGTGTGCAGGTCGTCTGACTGTAGTGAAAGACAGCCGTCAAAAGCTTATCGTTACCGTAATTTTCTATACTGATACCGTCAAATTCTTCTTCAGTTCCCTCGTAATATACGTCGGTGATAGCGGTTTCACAGAATGCTTCGCCACCGATAACCTTTACTGATTTCGGAACGGTAACTGTACCGAGGCAGTCACAGTAGGAGGACACCCCGTGATCAATTCTTGTTACGCTCTGCGGTATCTTTAAAACCTCAATACCGGAACGATAAAACGCGTGGGCATTTATCCTTTTCAACGTTTCGGGCATTACTACCTCGGTAATGCCACCTACGTTCATGAACGCCTCTGCCCCGACGTATACGGTGTCCTTATCAAGAACTACCTTGCCTGTTTTAGCGGGCGCACAGTATACAGCGCCCTTTTCACCTGACTTTGAGTATACGATACCGTCTTTTGCCTCATAGTAATCGTTTTCGTTGGCTATAGTTATTTCTTCAAGAAAATCACACACGTTAAGCGCATTCCACAAAATGCCGCCGCTATAAACGGGTATCGACAGTGAAGTGACGTCATCACAATCATATACCGAAAGACTGCCTGACCACGTCTTGTTTCCATCACCCTTCACTATGATATAACACTTCTGTCCATGCTCAAAGTAATCGGTCACGAACGGCTCTGCACAATTGACTCCGTTAACGTTCATAATACAGTCCGACCTGTTTACAAACATATAATAACCGTCTTCGGTCACTTCAAACTCATAGGTATAGCTTACAGTATCTGCGCCAAAGCTTTTAGTCTTTGTTTCACCGCAGCTTATAGGCTCTGCCGCAGTAACGGTCACCGTTGTGGTTGCAGTAAGAGGCCCTTCCCCACCGGTAGATGCCGTAACAGTGTCCGAGCCTACAGAGCTTGCATTAAAGCCGATATACTTATTACCTGAAATGCTCGTTTCCGAATTAAGAACAATATCGTACGGTTCATCATCCGAATTGAAGGGAACGGTCAACACGTCAAGATCAAAAAGATCGTTTAAACCAACCTTGATGCTTTCTCCGCGTTCAAACGCAATACCCTCGGCGGTAACCGTCTTTTCACAGAGCACGGTGTACTCCCTCTCACCTGCAACACAAAGATAATATGTATTTCCCGTTTCAAAGAACGCATTCATTTTATAAGTGCTTCCGTAATCCGAACACAGAATTATACGGTTACCGTCAGAATCGGCAGTAAATACTTCCGTAGCGGTAGGCGCGCCGTAAAATGCAAAGGTATAATTGCCGTCTGTTTCGGGAACGAAGGTCAGCATGCTCGCGCCGTTTGTCACCGCCGTAAAATCAAGCGTTTTGCTTTCTCCGGCAACCAACACCTCCGCAGGAAGAACCGTAACGTCAACACAGGTGTCAAGCCCGTCTGCTCCTGTTTGCGCCTTTATCGTCGCAGAGCCGGGCGCAAGCATGACAAGCATATTGTCCAAAGCGCTTACTATCCGCTCATTTGATGAAGAGATGAAAACGTCAACTCCTGCGCAACTCTCAGTTCCAAGCCTGAATTCCACGTACTCCTCAGTCTTCTCATAAGCAACTATACTGTCACCGCCGACCCTGGTTATTGTGTCGGGCGCTTCGATCATGGTACAATAGCCCGTAACACCTGAACACGGCACCTCGTAAGAAACGTAGTAATCCTCATCTGCAACGAGGTAGATATCATTTGCTTTTTCGTGTGAATAACTGCCGATGTGATCTCCCTTGCCGTCAAATACGTCTATCTGATAACAGCCGTTATAATAGTCTGCGGAAAAATTAAAACGGTAAAAGCCTGTAGCGTCAACATTGAATTTCACAACGCTACCGTATGTCTGAGTACTTTCGTTTTCAGACAACACTACAGTCTCAGAAAAGTCAACAAGCTCAGGCTCAATAACCGTCACCGTCATTTCGGAAGACAGGATATTCTTACTTGTGTATCCCTCTGCATAAACGGTCACCTCACCCGCTCCGATAAATCTTATCTCTCCGTTTTCGTCTATAGCTGCATTGTCGGTGTCATTTAACAAAACCCCGTGATCGTAAATCACGGAGTCATTCGGCATTGCCGATACGTTATAGGAATGAACAGAGCCGCGGTATACCGTAGAGGGACCGCTGAGTTCAATAGCCGAAGCTTCTTTCACCACGTCGCACAGTACCGTAATATTTACCGCACTGCACCATGCGGATACTGACAGATAATATACCCTGTCTGCATAAAGAATATCGGTTATTTCAAATTCATAGTCATAACCCTTATCATCACTGTAAGCAAGCTCTGCAAGGTCATCGGGTGTCGCAGGCGTCCCGACGCCATCCTTTTGCACATAAAGAGTTGCCTGCGGATCGCCGTGATCTTCGGTTTGGGAGGCAAAACGGTAAAGCGCCGTTTCTTCGGGAACGAATTTTATATAAACAGGATCTCCGTTATATGAGATGTCAGTCTGACCGTCGGCGGTTATCGTCACAGCGTTTTCTATCGCCGTTGCAGGCAGACAGAATGCCGATATCATGCCAACAATCATCACTAAACAAATAAGTAACGATAAAATTCTGTTGTTTTCCTTCATATTAACCCTCCCGTTCAGTCTTGGCGACCACTAACTATTCAAATTGTACAACCAAAAAAAATCATTTGTCAACATAATATATTCAACTTAATACAGTTGTTCTTATTAAATACTATTTTATAAATTTTATCAGCAGTGTGATTGACAAAAGCCGTACTGTCAGTTAAAATATCGGTGTACTATATAATATGGAGGAAAAAATGAAACTTTCGGACAAGCAGATAAGAGATATAACCCTCGGCGCTCTTGAGATTTTTACTGACAGCGACGGAATTTACCGTTTTAAAAGAATGACGGACAGACAGGCAGAAGAGTTTTCGCGTGAAAGTGATGATTTTGCGCCCAAAACTGTTGCCACCTCATGTGTACGTCTTGATTTTTATACCGATTCGGATTTTGTGGACTTTAAATTTGCGGGACTGCAAAGCGGCTCGTCACGCAGATTCTATTCATTTGATATGTACGTAAACGGCAACCTTCGAACCTCCTTCCGACAGGACAGCTATGATATAACGGAGGGTAACCTTTACGCAAAGCTTGAGAGCGGTGAAAAACACATACAGATATTTCTCCCCTCGCTTGCAAAGGGCGGTGTCGAGTACGTTGAAATTGCCGACGGCGCAACGCTCACACCCACAAAGCCTGCATACCGTATACTTATGCTCGGTGACAGCATAACGCAGGGCTATGATGCAAAGTTTACGTCGCTCAGCTATGCAAACACCGCCGCGCGCATGCTTGATGCGGAGGTTGTAAATCAGGCTATCGGCGGCGCGATGTTTTACGAGCAGCAGCTTGAATATACGGGAAAGTACGATATTGTAACGGTAGCCTACGGCACTAACGACTGGTCAAAAAAGGAAAGCCGCGAGATATTTACCAACGACTGCGATGCATACTTTAAAAAGCTTTCAGAGCTTTATCCCGATGCTAAAAAATTTGCAATACTTCCCATCTACCGCGGAAACCTTACAAGAAAGCCTACCGGTAACTTTTACGAGTGCCGCAAGATAGTCGGCGAGTGCGCAAAAAAGCACGGCATTATCCCGCTTGAATCGATTGACTACGTAAGCCACGATAAAATTTACTTTGCAGACAAAAATCTGCACCCCAACGACCTGGGTTTTGCAACCTATGCCCAAAAGCTTGTGGAAGACCTTAAAAAAAATATATAATAAAAAACGGACTGAAAACAGTCCGTTTTTTCAGAGTGTCAAAAAACCATTCTTTTAATTTGACACTCTGATGTGACTTTCAAAAAAGAGTGCAGATTTCGTGAACTCGCGCTCGTCGGCGTACAATGGTACGGTAGAGAGCGAGTTCGGGGGAAGTGAAGAAATC
>JAZPZR010000268.1:0-4481 GCA_045544795.1 Eubacteriales bacterium | reverse complement strand
AAAAGTTGGAAGAGTACATACATTACTACAACAACGAGAGAATCTCTCTCAAACTAAAAGGAATGAGCCCAGTGCATTACCGAGCTCATTCACAAGCAATTAATATTTAATTTTTGTCTAATCTTTTGGGTTCACTTCACCTACTTCAAGGGAGTTTATTTTTAATAATATTTAATCAGAATTGTACTGCCTGCGTTGACGTATGCCTGGTCGAGATTGGTATCGTGTACTCCGTTTATCATTACGTGGAAGGATTTATCACCCTTTTTCACGCCCATGAATGACTGAAACTCGTTAAACTGTACGAACGGTTGACCAAACGCCTCGTAATACTTAGGATATTCCTTAAGGCTGAATATCTCCTTTACCGTAGCGCCGTCCTCGATCTTAAGCACGCGTTTTTCAAAGTCAAGCTCCTCGCCAAGACCCTCTACCGTAAGGTACACCGAAACAAGCTCAACCTCTTCCTTATTGGAAAAGTACAGTATGGTGAGTGTGGCTGCCACGATAAGAACTATTGCGGTAACCACAAGTATGGGAAGGCGTTTGCCCTTGAAAATCCAGTCAGCAATCGCGTTTAAGACGTTCTTTATTGCCTGCATCAGCAATTACTCCTCAGTCTTCTCTTCTGACGAGTTGTTAACGTTCTCTGTGATGTCAAGAAGGATCTCTTCTCTGTCGCCGCCCTTTAAGGTGTACTCTTTAACCTGATCTACAAAGTAATCGATGTTATCAAAGTTTGTAACGAGTGAACGGCCTGCGTCCTCAACGTTCTCAAGAAGGTCGAATACGTAAGCGCGGAGATTTGTCTCCTCTTTGATCTCGTCGGGGATCGAAGGATCGCTTGTATCCTCAATAATATCACCGTAGTCGTCGTAGATTATCTCTTCAATACCGATTGTGTAGGGATCTGCAGGGCACATATACGGCTCGGAATATGCAGGGAAACTCCAATCCTGAATATAGGGATCCTCAGCGGGCTCTTCTGCAAGAGCGTTAAAGTACTCAACAACCATTTCGATCATTGTATCAATGATATCGGTTCTCTTTTTAAGGAAGGTTGTGTTTATATAGATACCTCTGTTGAAGTCACAGATGATATCGCCGATATTCTTTTTACCTGTAGCTGCAACGGGGAGTGAGAACACACCTGTGTTGTCCGTGTCAGTCTCCTCATTAATAACGTCCTTTGAGTTACAGAGGATCATAGCAGCCTCACCCTTATTGAACATCTCAATAGCCTGCTCGTGAGTCTTGTCCATGCAGTCCTTGTTGAATGCGTTAGCTGTGTAAAGACCCTTGAAGTCATCCATAGCTCTTGCCCAGCTGTTTACAACGCCGTACTTGGGAACGTATGAATGCTCGGCAACGCCGCCTTCCATAAGGATAAGCTCATCCATCCAATAACGCATGCCTGTGTCTGCAAAACCGCCTGCGATAGGAGTTACGCCTGCAGCCTTGAGTGTCTCGATAGCCGCATTGAACTGCTCCCACGTCTTAGGAATGGTAAGACCGTTGTCAAGGAATATCTTCTCGTTAAAGAAAACGCCCTGATATGTACCTGCAAGCGCAAGCATGTGGTTTACACCGTTTGAGTCTGTAGAGGTATCAAGCATGTACTGCTTTGCATTTTCGTAGCATGCGGGATAAACCTGCTGTATCTCGGTGATGGTAGCAATTCTGCCGCTCTTGAGATACTTGTCAAGATGCTCGTCACGGTCATACATGAAGAAAGCAACTCTGCCTGCATCCATGTCTTTTAAGAATTCTTTTTTACCCTCGTCATCCTCGGGGATTTCAACAAGCTCAACTCTGACATAGTAGTCTTCCTTGAACATATTGATGTCCTCAACAGCAAGCTGGAGAGCCTCCCAATGCTCACTGCCCTCTTTAAAGGGAACACCGAAGTAAAGTGTTGTCATTACGTCACCTCTCATACAGCCCGAGCAGACGCCGAGAAGCGAAACGAGAATGAGCGCGATACTGATAATTTTTGCAAATTTTCTCATTATTTATTCCTCCGATACTGTGCATAATACATCAGCATAATTTACGTAAAGTCATTATAACATATTAATTCTTTAAAATAAAGCACTTTTTATTTTAATTTTTATATTTTTTGAAAAGCGCCGACAAAACGGAGTAAAAAATGGCGAAAAAAGCGTAAAAAAGCAGAATACTTGCCACGAGTTTTGGGAGAGTTGCACTATTTTTAAACAAAAAATTTGTTAAAAATAACGATGGCAAAGTTGCCGTAAGAGGCAGTAAAATCCGTCTCCAAAAAGCAGGCTTCATACCCGTTGTCTTGCATAGCGTGTAATAGTTCATAAGGCTTACAAAAACGTTGGAAATTACCATGACACCCACAAAGCCGTAAAGCCCCGTGTGTGGTACCGCGATACATACGAGCAGTATTCTTATACCGCTGTCGATACAGTTGTGAAGGAGTACTCTGTTCTGCTTGCCAAGCCCTTTTAAAAAGCCGTCGCAGACGCTGTCAAGATACATAAACGGAAGTATAAACGAAAGAGATGCAAGGAGTGATGACACCTTATCCGACGAGTATATCAGCTCGCCCAGCTGCTTTGAAAAAGCAAAAAACATTGCCGCAACGGGCACCGACAGGGTGAGCGTAAGCGAGCACACCTTATCCGCCTTTCTGCAAAGCCCCTCTTTATCGCCCGTTGCCTGCGAGGCGGTAAGGCGTGGTACTATCAGCGTCGTTATTGCAGACAGTATTGAATAAGGAAAAAACAAAAGCGGAAGCGCCATTCCCTTGAGCGCGCCGAACTGCGACAGAGCCTCTGCACGCACGCCCGTGTATACCGCTATTGCGTTGGGAACAAGAATATTTTCGACAGTATGCAGTACCGATGCAAGATAGCGTGTGGCGGCAACACCGCTTGCAACCGATACTATATTTTTCAGCATTTTTACGCGCTTTGCCCGCTTTTTATGGCATTTGTAGCATATCACGAGAAAAAGGCAGGAGACCGCCTCGGCAACGCTTCCCGAAAGACCGAGCGCGGTAAGTGACAGCGGGGTAATACTCAGGGCAAGCGCTATACGGATGATCTGTTCGGTCATCTGAGATATACAGCCGTATATCGGCTTGGAAAGGACTATAAAGTATGCCGAAAGCACACCGCACAGAGCAACGAAGGGGAGCGCAAGCGACAGCGAGATCATGGGATAAAGACAGCGCATGTCGCCTATCCAGAATCTGCATATCGGGTAGGCGAGAATGCTCATGACAGCGGCGGCTGCCGTGCCTAAGGCTACGCTGAGACGACAGCTGACCGTCACCGCAGACTGCGCTCCGTCCGCATCCCCCACGGCAAGCCGTGCCGACAGGACACGCGTGAGTGCCACCGACACACCCGACTGCGCTATAGTTATAAAAAGGAAGTATACCGACTGCGCAAGCTGATAAAGGCCCATGCCTTCCTCACCGAGCCGTTTTGATATGTAAACACGCAGAATCATGCCGAGACCACGAAGAATAAAGCCTGTGGCGGTAAGCAGAACTGCGCCTGTAAGAAGATTTGTACGCTTCAATTTCATCACCTTATAAAAATATATGACGGAAGCGTACATTTTATTTGATTTTTAGGGAGTATGGGTGTATAATTTTTCCGAGGTGAAATGAAAATGAACGTTAAAGATTATATAAGAACAATACCTGATTTTCCCGTAAAGGGAATAATGTTCCGTGACGTGACAACCGTCATTTCCGATGCCGACGGCTTTAAGCTTGCGGTGGATGAAATGATAAAGTGCCTTGACGGCGTTGAGTTTGACGCTGTTGCGGGCATTGAATCGCGCGGATTTATATTTGGTGCGCCGATTGCGTATATGCTCGGCAAACCCTTTGTGCCGATAAGAAAAAAGGGTAAGCTTCCTCATAAAACGGTTGAGGAGAGCTACGCGCTTGAATACGGCACCGCGACTATTGAAATGCATGAGGATGCACTTGAAAAGGGTGACAGGGTCGTGATAATTGACGATCTTATCGCGACAGGCGGTAGCGCGAAGGCGGCGGTACGTCTTGTTGAAAAGCTTGGCGGCGAGGTTAAAAAGCTTGTGTTCCTTATCGAGCTTCCCGACCTTCGCGGAAGAGAGGCGCTTGAGGGGTACGAGGTGGCAACCGTCACACAGTTTGAAGGTGAATAAAAAATCGGACTGAAAACAGTCCGTGAGACTGTCAAAAAAGGCACAGACCGTGAAGAAAAGGAACACTCTGATTTGCCTCCACTTGTCAGGGGAGGTGTCGAGCGAAGCGAGACGGAGGGGTAGTTTTACAAAAGTGCAAATAAAATAATCCCATGAAAACACTAGTGTTTTCATGGGATTTCTTCACTTCCCCCGAACTCGCTCTCTACCGTACCATTGTACGCCGACGAGCGCGAGTTCACGAAATCTGCACTCTTTTTTGAAAGTCACATCAGAGTGTCAAATTAAAAGAATGGTTTTTTGACACT
>JAZPZR010000267.1:0-3619 GCA_045544795.1 Eubacteriales bacterium | reverse complement strand
CGACGACCCGCTGAAATTCGTACAAAACAAGGCGGGTCGTCGAGGGCGCCGACCCCTACAAGCACGCACATACAAAATGAATTGATGCCAAGGCATCATGAATTGGCGTTGCCATGAATTGCCTTACGGCATGAATTGTTTTTCCACAGGAAAAACATTAGGTGACGATTTTCATCGTCACCTACAAACTGCAATTTACACCTCATCAAGTTGACAAATCAACTAGCGGGTGGTACAATAAATCCATTAAACACAAGGAGAAAAACATATGCAATATAAAATGCAGCTTACTGATGACCAGCGCGCCATCCTTGAGGGGCGCGACGGCGAGGTCATGGCGAAGGTTATGGAAACTGTGGTCATGTACGGTGACATATTCGGCGCAAAGCGTCTTATTCCCGTAACGTATAAGGACGGCCACCTTGTAACAAGCTTCGGTATCGCGCTTATGAAACCGCTTTTTTCCACAATGGATCAGCTTATCGACGCGGGCATAAAGACAAAGGGTACTTTTACCGTTGATCCCCGCCCGCTTGAGTATGAAAACGTAAAATGTACCCTTCTTGAAAAGATCGGCTTCCACGTAATGTACAAAAAGCAGAAGGATTATGAAGTACAGCTTGAAAAGGTGGGACTTCGCGATAAAAACGCGTTTACCTGCACCTGCTATCTTGATGAGGTGGGCAATATCCCTAAAAAAGACGATATTCTTTCGTGGGCGGAAAGCTCGGCTGTAGTATACGCAAACTCGGTGCTCGGCGCAAGATGTAACAGAAACAGCGGTATGCTCGACCTTTTTGGTCTTATCGTAGGCTACGTGCCCGATTTCGGTCTTGTGACGGACGAGGGCAGACGCGCATCATGGCGTGTGTACGTAAAGACTTCCAAAAAGCCGGAGGCTCAGGTGCTCGGCTCCGCTATCGGTATGAAGGTAATGGAGGACGTGCCCTACGTTTACGGTCTTGATAAGTTTATCGGAAATGAACTGAATGACGACACTATAGCATATCTTAAGGACTTCGGCGCGGCTACCGCATCAAACGGCGCTGTCGGTCTTTATCATATCGACGGTCTTACACCTGAGGCAAAGGAGCAGGGCGAGTCACTTATTCTTGATAACGCTAAAGAGTACGTTATTGACGACGAAGAGCTTGAGCGCATTTACAAGTCCTACCCTGTAATGTGGAAAAATAAGGATTCAGACCCCGACCTCTGCTTTATCGGCTGTCCGCATCTTACCTATAAACAGCTCTGTGACTGGACGGATTTGCTTGAAAAGGGTCTTGCGGCGGCAGGCAGAAAAAAGGTTGCCCTTCGCACCGTTATGACAACAAGTCCTGACGTTAAGGAGAAATTCAAAAAGACGGATATGTATGCAAAGCTTACCGGGATGGGCGTTAAGGTTGCAAGCATCTGCCCGCTTATGTATACAAATAACCCCATGACAAAGGGCCGTTCGATAATCACGAATAGTAATAAGCTTCGTACCTATTCGGTAGCGCGCTATTATAAAGACGCGGATATTACCGATATTCTTTGCGGAAAGGAGACAAAGTAATGAAACAGTTTAAAGGAAGAGTTATTGCAGGCGGTAACTGGAAGGGTGAGGCGGTCGTTTCACGTCAGGGTGTCAACACTCTTGCAACGTTCCAGAAAAGCGCGCTCAATAACGCAAAAGAGGTAATTGTCTCCGACCAGAACAACTCTGATATTTTCGGTCTCAATATTACAGGTAAGGCGCTTTGTCTTCCTATAACGATCGGCTCGACAACGGGCGGACTTGTAATACAGACGGTCTGCTCGATGAAGATAAATCCGTCGGCATTTCTGTTTTCGGAGCATATCGACAGCCTTGCGGCATCGGGTATCGTTCTTGCAAAGATATGGGAAAACAGTGACGTTATCGCGATCGATCAGCTCGGTGATGAGTTTTTGCAGGCAGTAAATACAGGCGATAAAATTGAAATATCCGAAGACGGTACGGTAACCGTATTATAATATTATGAAATTACGTGAAATAACATCTGATAGCTTTGATCCGACGCCCTGGCAGGAAAAGGGCTATCAGCTTCCGAACTTTGATATAAAAGCGGTCCGTGAAAGAACTTATCACGAGCCGACCTGGCTGCATTTCGGTGCGGGCAATATCTTCCGTGCCTATCTTGCGGCGGTTTTGCAGGGGATACTTGATAGCGGACTTTATGATAAAGGCGTTATTGTTGCCGAGGGCTTTGACCATGAGATCATCGATAAGGTATACAGCCCGTATGACAACCTCAGCCTGTCTGTTTTATTAAAATCCGACGGTTCTGTTCAAAAAAAGGTTATTGCCTCTGTTACCGAAGCTCTTAAGGCGGACTATAAATTTGATAAAGACTGGAAAAGGCTTGTTGAAATATTCCGTGCGCCCTCCTTACAGTTTGTCAGCTTTACCGTCACCGAAAAGGGCTATTCGACAGACCCTTCCGATTTTGAAAGAGGTGACATGCCCCTGTTTATGATGGGCAAGCTTACCGCACTTTTATATCAGCGTTATCTTGCAGGACGCTATCCTGTCACCCTTCAGAGTATGGATAACTGCTCTCATAACGGCGATAAGCTTCATGACGGTGTTATGGCTTACGCTGTCCGTTGGGTAGAGTCGGGTATTGCGGAAAAGGGTTTTTTGGATTATCTTAACGATAAGTCAACCGTTTCTTTTCCGTGGAGTATGATAGATAAAATTACTCCCAGACCTGATGCCAAGGTACAAAAAATGTTGCAACAGGACGGGTTTGAGGATAACGAGATTATTGTAACCGGGCGTAACACCTATACGTCACCCTTTGTTAATGCGGAGGAGACGGAGTATCTTGTAATAGAACGCGATTTTCCGTGCGGATGCTTACCGCTTGACAAGGGCGGTGTTATATTTACCGACCGTGAAACTGTAGATAAGGTTGAGCGCATGAAGGTTTGTACCTGCCTCAACCCGTTGCATACCGCGCTTGCAATTTTCGGATGCCTGCTTGATTATACGCTTATCTGCGAGCAGATGGCGGACGAGGACCTTAATGCCCTTGTTACAAAAATGGGGTATAAAGAGGCAATGCCCGTCGTGACAGATCCGAAGGTCATTGACCCTGATGAGTTTATTGAAGCGGTGCTCAAAAAGCGCCTGCCCAACCCCTTTATGCCTGATGCACCGCAACGTATCGCGACTGACACGTCTCAGAAGCTGTCTATCCGTTTTGGAGAAACAATCAAGGCATATCATAAACAGGGTCTTGATAAGGATGAGCTTGTTTTGATTCCGTTGGTGCTGGCGGCATATGCACGCTATCTTAAGGCGGTGGACGATAACGGTAAGGAATTTGTCCCGTCGCCCGACCCACTCCTTAATGAATTGCAAAAATGCGTTGCGGGACTTGAAATAAAGTCGGAACCACAGGATTTTTCCTGCCTCAAAGAGCTTTATTCAAGAACGGACGTTTTCGGTGTTGACCTTTACGATATCGGTCTGGGTGAAAGGATAGAGGGCATGGCGGCAGAACTGTTTTGCGGCTTTGGTGCAGTGCGCAAAACCCTCAATAGATACGTAACTCTTAAATAAAAAAGGCACAGACCGTGAAGAAAAGGA
>JAZPZR010000266.1:0-5487 GCA_045544795.1 Eubacteriales bacterium | reverse complement strand
CCTATGTTTTTCTCTCCCTCAGTCGCTTCGCGACAGCTCCCTCGTCAGAGGGAGCTGGGTTTTGCAAGTGCGTATTTTGCGGTTCAGGCAATTTTACCATCCCGTAAAACCGCAATTTAATAAAACGGAAGAGAAACGTTCCTCTTCCGTTTAATTTATTATGATATCCTTTGACCTTCGTACCTGCGAGGGTGTCATGCCCGTGCCGTTTTTAAAAAGCTTATTAAAGTTTGCGGTATTGTTGAAGCCGCAGGAAAGGGCAATATCAAGAATATTCATGCTCTCCTGACTTTTGAGCAGATGTATTGCGCGCTCTATCCGTTTTGTCGTGATATATTCCCACGGTGACATGCCCACAAGCTCGGAAAATTTTGCTGAAAAATAGGTAGGCGCAAGCCCCGCTTTTTTTGCTATCTCCTCAAGCGTTATGGATGAGGTGTAGTTTGCATCTATAAACCGCATCGCATCGGCTATCGACTGCGGTCTTTTACTGTCGGCAAAGCCGTAGCTTCGTATAAGCTCCACCAAAAAAAGCTCAAGCCTGCTTTTTACCGAAATATCACGGCAGGCAAGCGCATTTTCAAACTCACTCCGTATACTGCAAAAAATTTCAAACAGAGCAGTATCACCCTGTATTCTGTTGCAGAATTTATCCGAATACATATAACAGATATCGCAGTTGTCCCCTAAAACGCGCGGCTCAAAATGAATGTTGGTGTACTCCAGCATGTCACCGTAAATATCTGTTATACAGTGATACATGTCGGGCGGAAAGACGAAAATATCCCCCGCGCAAAAAGCAATATCACCGTCCCTCAGCGTATACACACCCTCTCCCGACCTTATGTACGCAATTTCAAAAGCCGAGTGCAGATGACGGCGGAAGGGCCTTGTGCCGCCGGGCGCGTTTCCGTCCCACATCTTTATAAGCGTCTTACCCGACGCGTTTTTTATTTCTCCGATCGTTTTGTTCATACCTTAAAATAGTTTGTAAATTATATAATATAGTTGATGAAATCCACTGTGCTCTGATTTATGATATGTACATATAATACAACGTACAGCGTACCGCTGTCAATAAAAAGGAGAAAATTATGAACTACTGTTCAAACCCTACTGACCTTAAAATAACAGATATGCGGTTTGTCGATATCGACGGTGCGCCCAAAAGATGCACCATACTGCGTATTGACACAAATCAGGGTATTTCGGGCTTTGGTGAGGTGCGTGATGCGTCGAGCAAGACCTACGCGCTCATGCTTAAAAGCAGAATAATCGGTGAAAACCCCTGTAACGTTGACAAAATATTCAGAAAGATAAAGCAGTTCGGCGGTCACTCGCGTCAGGGCGGCGGTGTTTCGGGTATTGAGATCGCGCTGTGGGACCTTGCGGGCAAGGCGTACGGCGTGCCGATGTATCAACTGCTCGGCGGTAAATTCCGCGATAAAGTGCGCGTCTACTGTGACACCGACGTGGACGGTAAGCACACGGGTCGGGATATGGGTCTTGCCCTTAAAAAGCGCATGGAGATGGGCTTTACCTTTTTAAAAATGGACCTCGGCATCGGTCTGCTTCTTGACGAGCCGGGTACGCTCAACGCTCCGCTCGGCTTTATTGACGATATGAAAAAGTATGCAAGCCATATTTTAAACGTGCAGGGCGGAAGCGTGACAGCCGATATGGTGCGCCATCAGAAAAGCTACGATATCGTGACGACTGCTCATCCCTTTACAGGTATACACCTGACCGAAAAGGGACTTGATTTTCTTGAAAACTACGTCCGTGAGATCCGCGAGGTGATAGGCTACGACGTGCCTCTCGCTATCGACCATTTCGGTCACGTCTGCGTTGAGGACTGCATCCGCTTTGCAAGACGCATGGAAAAATACAATATCGCGTGGATGGAGGATATGATTCCGTGGATGTACACAGACCAGTACGTCCGTCTCAGAAATTCCACCACGATACCGCTTTGCACGGGCGAGGATATCTATCTTAAAGAAGGCTTTGAAACGCTTATAAAGGCGGGCGGTGTGTCTGTTATCCACCCCGATATACTTACCTGCGGCGGCGCACTCGAACTTAAAAAGATTGCAGATATTGCCGACGAAAACGGCGTTGCGGTCGCAGTACATATGGCGGAAAGCCCCATAGCCTGTCTTGCTGCCGTTCATACCGCGGCGGCAATGCATAACGTGCTCGCGCTTGAGTTCCACTCGGTCGACGTGCCGTGGTGGGCAGATATGGTAAAGGGTGTTCCCAGTCCTCTGTTCAAGGACGGATTTATTGAAGTTCCCGAAAAACCGGGTATTGGTATCGACGATATAAACGAAGAGGTAATAAAAGCGCATATAAACCCCAATATCCCCGGCTATTTCGAGCCAACAGACGAGTGGAACAAGGAGTTTTCAAATGACAGAATATGGAGCTAAAGCAATAACCCCACCCGATTGGTTTTGCAAAAATGCAATATATCAGATAAATCCGCGTACTTTTTCCAAAGAGGGTACGCTTGAAGCGGTAACAAAAAGACTTCCCGAACTCAAAGCGCTTGGTTTTGATGTAATATATATCTGTCCTGTGTTTGAGACAGACGATTCAGAGGACAGGGATTTCTGGAGTATACGGCAAAAGGCGTCGGGTACGAATAATCCCAAAAACCCGTACAGAATGAATAATTACTTCCGTGTCGATTGTGAGTACGGAACGGATACCGACCTGCGTGTGCTGATAGATACGGCACATTCGCTCGGTCAGCGGGTAATTCTTGATCTTGTGTACATGCACATCGGTCCAAACGCTCCCATTGTAAAGGAGCATCCCGAGTTTGTATGTCAGGATGAAAAGGGTAAACCGATACTTACAAAATATAATTTCTACACGCTTAATTTTGAAAATGCGGGTCTTTGTGAGTATCTTTGGTGCAATATGGTCTACTTTATCGGTGAATTTGATGCAGACGGTTTCCGCTGTGACGTAGGCGATAAAGTACCGATTGAATTCTGGCAAGAGGGTAAGCGCCGTATATGTGCAATAAAGCCTGACTGCATTATGATAAATGAGGGCAGGAATTTTGATTGTCTGACTGTGTGTTTTGATAGTATATACACCTTTTTACGCCACGAGATAATATACAAAATAATATCGGGTGAGTCGGATATATCTGCACTTGTCGATTATCACAATGATGAACAGCAAAAAGCACCCGGGGGAGCATATCCCATGCGCGATATGGATAATCATGATACCGTGACTGACTGGCCTGAACGCGTTGAACTTCGTGCGGGTCATGCAGGCATGGAGCTTATCACTGTTATTAACTACATAATAAACGGTATACCGATGGTGTACAGCGGTAACGAGCTTGCCGACATCTCACATCACAGTATGTTTGCTAACAGATTTTATAGCGGTGGGTATGAAACGACCGACCGTGACGCACTTTTAAAAACACCCGAAGCGACGCGCCGTATAAACGTTGTAAAATATCTGAACACGCTTAAAAAAGACAGTCGGACACTTTGTCTTGGTGACACCCGCATTGCACAGCAGGATGGGTTTTTAATAATTGAACGTGAGTATGAAGGCGAGAGAATAACGCTCGTTGCAAACTTTTGTCCAAAATCTAACGATAACAGTATTAAACTGCGCGGTGAGGTAATGCTTGAGAGCGAAAACAAAATACAGATGCCGTACGGGTACTCATTAAGGAGAGAATAAAATGAATTTTAATGACAGAGAAAAAATAATTGCACTCACACCGCTCTGGAAGGGCGAAAGATTTCCCGACGGCAGACCCAAGGTTGCAGACAAGCACCTTGACGCGCTTTACGGCATGACCTTGGAAGAGGTGTGGAAGCCGATATTTGTGCTGGGCTACGAGCATCAGTTTGTAGGCGGAGGCGAAGCACCGCTTAAAACGCTTCACGATGACGGCAGAAAGCTCGTCGGACGCGCCGTTACCTGTACCTATTGTCCCACCCGTCCCGACCTGCACGACGTTCAGTTTGCGCGCGGCGGTGAGGACGGACTTTCGGGCAACTACAATCAGTGGGTAATTGACAGCCTTGTTGAAAGAGACGTTGTAGTCTGCGATATGTATGATAAAATATATAAGGGCACCTTCCTCGGCGGTAACCTTACCACCGCGATACAAAAGCGTACAAAGACGGGCGGTGCTGTTGTATGGGGCGGAATCCGCGACGTTGAGCAGATGAAGCAGGTGCCTGACGTTCAGGTGTATTACAGAGGCATCGACCCCACCCCCATACGCGAGTTTGTCATGAAGGACTGGAACGATATCACGTCCTTCGGCGGTGCGGTGTGTCTGCCCGGTGACGTTGTATTCGGCGCAGGGGGCGGTGTGCTCTTTATCCCCTCGCACCTTGTTGCAGACGTGGTCGAGGGCGCGGCAAAAACGCACGTCAAGGACGATTTCGGCTTTGAGATGATAGGTCAGGGTAAATTCACCACCGCGCAGATAGATAAAAACACGTGGTCTGTTGAAATGCTTGATATGCTGACCGAGTGGATAAAGACAGATCCGCGCGGTGAAGCGTACCGCGACCTCGATTGGTCAAAGGAATATGATCTTGCTGTCAACGGCGACCCCAATGATACACAGACAGCTCTTTAATGAGGTGATGATATGAAAACAGCATTGGTAACAGGCGCCTCACGCGGAATAGGGCGGGAGGTCGCGCTCCGTCTTGCAAAGGACGGCTACAGAGTGATAGTACACTGTGTAAACAACACCGACAAGGCAAACGAGGTGAAGGCGCTGATAGAAAGCGCGGGCGGTGTCTGTGAGGTCACGGCATTTGACCTTAAGGACAGTAAAAATGCGGGCGGGTTTGCAAAATCGCTCGGCGATATCGACGTGCTTGTGCTAAACGCATCTATTCAGTATAAAAAGGGCTGGCAGGATATAACCTATACCGACTGTGTCGAACAGCTTAACTGTAATTTTATATCCTCGCTTATGATAATTCAGGCGGTAACCGAGCATATGAAGGCGCAGGGCTTTGGCAGAATCGTGACGGTAGGCTCTGTGCAGGAGGCAAAGCCGCATCCCGATATGCTTGTCTATTCCGCTTCAAAATCGGCGCAGACCAATATGGTGCGCTCGCTTGCGCTTCAGCTTGCGCCGTTTGGCATTACCGTCAATAACGTAGCGCCGGGTGTTATAAATACCGACAGAAACGTCGAGGCGCTTTCCGACCCCGAATATGCAAAAAAGGTGACCTCGCTCATTCCCGCGGGCTTTTACGGAGAGGCAGCCGACTGCGCGGGCATAGTTTCGCTTATCTGCTCGGATGAGGGCAGGTATATCACGGGACAGAGCATTTACGTCGACGGCGGAAAAAGCCTTTGAGACTGTCAAAAAAGGCACAGACCGTGAAGAAAAGGAACACTCTGATTTGCCTCCACTTGTCAGGTGAGGTGTCGAGCGAAGCGAGACGGAGGGGTAGTAGGGGAGGATATTAT
>JAZPZR010000265.1:0-3855 GCA_045544795.1 Eubacteriales bacterium | reverse complement strand
CCTCGACGACCCGCCTTGTTTTGTACGAATTTCAGCGGGGCGTCGAGGGCGCCGACCCCTACAAAGATTGTGCGTATCTCCCCGATAAACCACAATTTATATTATATTATTGAAAATATAATAATAGTATGTTATTATTTGTATATATAATATGATGAGGTGGTATATCATGTTTGACGTTGAAAAGGTCACAAATGAATGTATAGAATGGATCCGAGAGTTTTTTGAGCAAAACGGACCGGGATGTAACGCTGTTGTCGGCATATCGGGCGGTAAGGACAGCTCGGTTGCGGCGGCGCTCTGTGTCAGGGCACTCGGACGTGAGCGCGTTATCGGTGTGCTTATGCCCTGCGGTGAGCAGCATGATATTGACTGTGCGTACAGCCTTGTAGATCACCTTGGTATAAAGCATTATGAAATAAACGTAAAGGCGGCGGTGGAAGGACTTAAAGCCGCTATGCCGGACGGGCTTTCGCTTACTGCGCAGACTGTAACAAACATTCCGCCCCGCATCCGCATGACAACGCTTTACGCGGTAAGTCAGTCTGTAAACGGCAGGGTGGTAAACACCTGTAATCTGTCGGAGGATTGGGTGGGCTACTCTACCCGCTACGGCGATGCGGCGGGCGACTTTTCACCGCTTTGCAACCTTACCGTGACAGAGGTAAAGGCGATAGGTCATTATCTTGGAATCCCCGCAGAGCTTGTTGACAAAACGCCCATTGACGGTCTTTGCGGTAAAACGGACGAGGAAAATCTCGGCTTTACCTATGCCGAGCTTGACAGATATATCCGCGAGGGTATTATTGAGGATGCAGACAAAAAAGCCAACATTGACAGACGTCATAAAATGAATCTGTTCAAGCTTCAGCTAATGCCCGCATTCAAGCCTGAACTTTAGAGAGGTGAAATTATGAAAAGATATATTGCTTTGATAACACTTGCCGCAACACTGCTTACCCTTCTTGGCGGATGTAAGGGCAGTAAAAAGAATGATGACTTCAATCTTGATTACTATAAAGACATGGCGGGTCTTGACCCGTCACAGATCGAGCTTCCCGACGGTGAGGACGTTGCTGACAGAGAGTTTGGCGAGGGTGAGTTTAACGTTATAGGTCCCGAAACCAATATTCCTGATACCAACGAACAGCCGTCTGATAACAAAAATAACGACAGCGCAAACAAAACGGAAAACAAGCCTTCAAATGACAGCGGCAGTTCTACTAATAAAAAGCCGTCGAGCGAGCCCGTTGATCCTGACAGACTTATCACGGCAGATACCGTTATTGAAGATGCGTACGATTTTGAGACGGACGAGCGTCCCAATTACGAGGGCGCGGCGGAGTATGACAATACCCCCAGTAACAGCGAGATCGAATATTACAAGTGGGTGGATGCAAATATCCATGACGTTAAAATTTCGGAGAATGAGTTCAGCCTTGAGCTTTTAAAGCTTCCGAGATTTTATATCAATACTCTTGACGGTAAGGATATAACAAGCCGTACCGAGTACGTCAGCGCAATGCTCACAATTGACAATACCGATGCGAAGTACCGCATGACCGACCGTCAGGTCGAAATACGCGGCAGAGGTAACTCTACCTGGATGTATGAGGATCAGATGCCGTTTGACAATAAAAAACCGTATAAGATAAAGTTCAATACAAAGGTCGACCTTTTCGGCTTCGGCGGTAACAAAAAATACGTTCTGCTTGCAAACGTTTACGATGAAACTAATATCCGCAGCTATCTTGCGTTTTATCTTGCGAAAAAATTCGGTGTAGAGTATACGACCGACTATCAGATGGTAAACGTCATACTCAACGGCGAGTATAAGGGTATGTATATTCTCTGCGAGCAGGTGAGTGAGGGTCAGGCGCGTGTTGACGTAAACACCTCAAAGACGGGCATGGTCGACACGGGATATATTGTCGAGTCGATAAACAGCTCGGAAAATGACGGCTACGTCACCTTCAAGCTTCCTGAAGTAAACGGTAAGCACCTCGGTCACACAAACAGACATAATTTTATCGTAAAATCACCCGGTAAGGATATAACGGGTCCTCAGCTCAACTTTATCAAGGATTACGTAAGTCAGGTCAACGAGGCGATATTTACACAAAACTGGAAAAAGATACAAGAGCTTTGCGACGTCGATTCGTTTGTAAACATGACGCTTGTAAACGCTATCATGATGAATAACGACTACGGCTACAGCTTTTATATGTACAAAAAGCAGGGCGGTAAGCTTCACCTCGGTCCCGTGTGGGACTTTGACCAGTCGTCAGGAAGCTCGACCCACGGCGGTACTACCTACCGCGGTTGGTTTGCAGGCACAGAGCATGACTGGCAGACGGCACTTCTCGGAATCCCCGAATTTCATGCTCTCGTTGAAAAGAGATATAAGGAAATGTACAGCGTTGTTGACGGACTTACCGAGTTTATGGAAAAAACCATAACCGAGTACGAGTTTGACTTTGCGATGAACAACCTCGCCCGCGACAATGAGTTTGGCAACAGATGGCGTATGCCCACCTCTATTAAAAAGCTCGGAACTTATAAAAAGCACGTGAGCGCGCTCAAAACGTGGTTTTTAAACCGTAAGCTGTGGATTAACGACCAGCTTGGAGTTAAATAATGATAAGTAATATACTATCCTATCTTGAACAGTCGGCAAAACGCTTTCCCGACCGCGTTGCTATAGCGGATGTAAGCGTAAGCTATACCTACGGTCAGCTGTGGGAAAGGGTCTTGCACGCAGGCAGTATCATAGCCTCCCGCCTTGGCTGTGTCCGCCGTCCTGTTGCCGTGTTTACAGAGCATAAGGCATTTGATATACTTGCATTTTTAAGTGTGGCTTACAGCGGTAACTTTTACGTTCCCATCGACCCGCAGCTGCCAAAAGGCAGAATTGAGGATATTTTAAATACCCTCTCTCCCGCCTCCGCAGTAACAGACGGTGACAGCTACGGCATCGGCACCGTTTTTACGGCGGACAGTCTTTTGCGTGACTGTGATACGCTTTTACCGAAATGGCAGGGTCTTAAGGATACCGACCCGCTTTACGTAATATTCACGTCGGGTTCAACAGGCTCGCCCAAGGGCGTCGTTGTTTCTCACCGTTCGGTAATAGATATGGCTGAGCAGTTTACAAGCACCTTTTCTTTTAACGAAAACTCGGTGTTTGGCAATCAGGCTCCGTTTGACTTTGACGTATCTGTCAAGGATATCTATATTTCGCTCAAGGTCGGCGGCAGGGTCGAGATACTTGAAAAGCGCCTGTTCATGTTGCCCAAGGCGCTTATTGAACGAATGAATGAACGGCGGATAAATACTGTTATCTGGGCAGTGCCCGCACTCAAAATTCTGGCAACGCTCAAAGCGTTCAAAAAGATAAAGCCCGAATTTCTTGAAAAAATAATGTTTTCGGGTGAGGTAATGCCACCAAAAACGATTGAATATTTTATGGAGCATTATCCCGATGCCGAGTTTGTAAATCTTTACGGACCGACTGAAATAACCTGTAACTGCACCTATTACAGAGTGCCGCACGGATCGGACACGTCGGTCCTTGCTATCGGTCAGCCGTTTGACAACTGCTCTGTATTTTTGCTTGACGGCGAAAATGCGGTAGAGGACGGTGAGATGGGTGAGATTTGTGTCAGCGGCAGCTGTCTTGCGCTCGGTTATTACAATGCAAAAGAGCAGACTGCGTCGGCTTTTGTTCAGAACCCGCTTAACCCCGCCTATAACGAGCTTATCTACCGCACGGGTGACCTTGGCTGTATGCGGGACGGACTTTTGTGGTTTGGCGGCAGAAAGGACACGCAGATAAAGCATATGGGACACCGTATC
>JAZPZR010000264.1:0-6186 GCA_045544795.1 Eubacteriales bacterium | reverse complement strand
CTCTCGTAGTATCACATACGACTTCGGGTCGAGTTCACGAAATCTGCACTCTTTTTTGAAAAAAATCCGACAGAAAAATCTGTCGGATTTTTTATTCCATCTTATCCTTTATCGTTATCGGCTTTACCTTGTTTATCTTTTCTATCGTGTCGCTTATCTGCATATATACGCGGTCGACGTCCTTTTCAAACTCGCGCGCAGATATACGCAAAACGCCCGCACGCACGGCAGAAAGCTGTATCAGTCCGTCAGAGGTCACAACGCTCACGTTATCGTTTTTACCGATGCTTGCGACAAGCTTTTCGATATACGCGTCTCCCGTCTCGTTTTCCTTTGTAAACACAACGCGCACCTTGTTTTTTGTGTACCTTTCACCGCCGCCGTTTTCCACGCGGTAGGCATCAAACACAACCACCGTGTCGGTATTGGTAAAAGCGGAGTAGTTTACTAAAATATCAACAAGCTTTATTCTTGCAGACTCAAGGTCGTGCGCGGCAAGGCTTGTCAGCTCGTCCCATGCAAAAATAACGTTGTAGCCGTCGACAATAAGCGTCTTTTTGCGTTCGGGAGCGGTGGTCTTTACGTCATGGTCGACGGTGTGTACCTTTGCTATACCGTACTCGCGTCTGCGTATCGGTCCGAACTCGCGCTCCATTATCTTTTCAAGCTCTTTATCGTCAATATTGAGATTGCGGTACTTGACCTTCGGTGCCTCGGTTTCTGTCGGCTTTTGCAGACAGCTTTCAAGGTGCATGTACTCCTCAACGTCACTCCATTTGACGTTAAAGCCTGCACCGTGCGCACAGAATACACTGTCGGGCGTGTTGTCAATATCACTTTCTGCGATATATCCGATATCCGCTATCACCTCGTCTGCATTGTGACAGACGTCATAGCCTGAAACGGTGAGTGACAGCCGTCCGCGGCCGCCGGTGTATGCGGCAACCTCGGCACTGTAGTCTTCCATCGTGACCACAGGCGCGCGTCCTGTCAGTATATACGTGTCACCCGCATCCTCAGGGGAGGAAAACTCACCCGAACGCGCGCGGATGTCGTTTATGGCTCTGCCTATCTCCGCTGTCGGCACTTCAAGACGGAACGCGTAGTACGGCTCAAGAAGTACCGACTCCGCCTTCATAAGTCCCTGCCGTATCGCGCGGTAGGTTGCCTGCCTGAAGTCACCGCCCTCGGTATGCTTGAGGTGTGCGCGACCCGCCGCAAGCGTGATCTTTACGTCTGTTATCGGCGAGCCTGTGAGCACTCCCACGTGCTCCTTTTCCGACATGTGACCCATTATAAGCCGCTGCCAGTTTCTGTCAAGCGTGTCCTCACGTACGTTTGCCGTGAACAGATTGCCCGTACCGCGCTCTCTCGGCTCGATAAGTAAATGTACCTCGGCATAGTGACGAAGCGGCTCGTAATGACCCACACCCTCTGTAAGTCCTTTGACTGTTTCCTTGTATACAACGCTTCCTTTTCCGATCTCAATATTTATACCGAAGCGGTCGGAAACAATGCTTTTAAGTATTTCCGTCTGCACCTTGCCCATAAGGCTTACATGTATTTGTTGCAGGTACTGATTCCATGAAAACTTAAGCTGCGGGTCCTCCTCCTGTAAAAGCTTTAGCTTTGGTAAAACTGTCTGCGGGTCGGTGCCCTCTTCAAGAATTACGCTATAGTTCATAACAGGCTCAAGATAGGGTGCGACTGAATCCTTTTCAAAGCCAAGCCCCTCTCCGCCGACGCTGTTTGCAAGACCTGTCAGCGCGCAGATGCTTCCCGCCTCGGCAAAATCACGGCTTTCAAACTTCGCGCCCGAATATACGCGTATTCCGCTTACCTTCTGTCCGTTTATCTCGTCACGTACAGACAGCCTTCCGCCCGTTATTTTGACGTGTGTCAGCTTTTCACCGTTTGCCGTTCTGCTTATTTTATAGACCCTTGCTCCGAACTCGTCACGGTATTTTTGGGGACAGGTCACCTCTTTTAATGCCTGTAAAAATTCATCAACGCCCGAAAGCTTGAGCCCCGACCCGAAAAAAACGGGAAAAACCGCGCGCGATTTTACCGAGCGCCGTATATCCTCTTTGTCAAGCGCGCCGCTTTCGAGATATTTTTCTACAAGCGTATCGTCTGCAAGGCTTGCGCTTTCAAAAAAATCTTCGGTGTTATATTCACAGCAAGCGGGCGATAACTCTTTTTTCAGTTCTTCGATAAGACTGCCCTTTTCTATCCTTGCAAAGTCCATTTTTGTAACGAATATCAGGGTGGGGATGCGGTACATTTCAATAAGCTTCCAGAGCGTTCTTGTGTGCGCCTGCACACCGTCTGTTCCGCTTATTACGAGTATTGCGTAGTCAAGCACCGAAAGCGTGCGCTCTGTTTCTGCAGAAAAATCGACGTGTCCCGGTGTGTCAAGCAAAGTAAAATCGGCGCCGTCTATGTTAAACGCCGCCTCACTCGAAAATATTGTTATGCCGCGGGCACGCTCAAGCTCATGCGTGTCCATCACGGTGTTTTTGCTGTCCACCCTGCCAAGCGAACGCATAACACCCGAACGGTAGAGCAAAGCCTCCGAAAGCGTGGTCTTACCCGCGTCAACGTGTGCTAAAATTCCAAGTACGGTATTCATGCTTTTATTGTATCGCATTATGTAAATAATTTCAATAGTTAACAAAATAATGCTTTTTAAAAAATAACCTTTACAATTTGACAAATTAGTGCTATAATCTTTGGTGGAATTTTAAACAAAGAAAGGAACTATTATCATGGTTACAAGAAAAAAACTGTCCATGGATGGTAACACAGCTGCGGCTCACGTTTCATATGCGTTTACCGAGGTTGCTGCCATCTACCCCATCACACCTTCAAGTGTTATGGCTGAGCAGACTGATGCCTGGTCAGCAACAGGCCTTAAGAACGTATTCGGTGAGACCGTAAAGGTTACCGAGATGCAGTCTGAGGCAGGTGCTGCAGGTACCGTTCACGGCTCACTTAACGCAGGTGCGCTCACAACAACGTTTACAGCTTCACAGGGTCTTTTGCTCATGATTCCTAACATGTACAAGATCGCAGGTGAGCTTCTTCCCGGCGTTATTCACTGCTCGGCTCGTTGTGTAGCTTCACACGCTCTTAACATTTTCGGTGATCATTCTGACGTTTATGCTTGCCGTCAGACAGGCTTTGCTATGCTTGCTGAGACAAACCCGCAGGAAGTTATGGATCTTGGTGCTGTTGCACATCTTTCTGCTATCAAGGGTAGAGTTCCCTTCCTCAACTTCTTCGACGGTTTCCGTACCTCACATGAGATTCAGAAGATCTCTGTATGGGATTACAACGACCTCGACGAAATGATAGATAAGGATGCACTTGCTGCATTCCGTGCACGCGCTCTTAATCCTGAGCATCCCGTACTTCGCGGTTCGGCTGAGAACGGTGATATCTTCTTCCAGCACAGAGAAGCATGTAACCCCTACTACGACGCTCTTCCTGAGGTTGTTGAGGAGTACATGGCAAAGGTTAACGAGAAGATCGGTACAAACTATCAGCTCTTCAACTACTACGGCGCACCCGATGCTGACAGAGTAATCATCGCTATGGGTTCAGTCTGTGACGTTGCTGAAGAGGTTATTGATTACCTCAATGCAAGCGGCGAAAAGGTTGGTCTTGTTAAAGTACGTCTTTACAGACCCTTCAGAGCAGACAAGCTTATCGGCGCTATCCCCGCAACATGTAAGAAGATCGCTGTTCTTGACAGAACAAAAGAGCCCGGTTCACTCGGTGAGCCCCTTTACCTCGACGTTGTTACCGCTCTTGCTACAAACGGTAAGAACGACGTTAAGGTCGTAGGCGGCAGATACGGTCTCGGTTCAAAGGATACTCCTCCTTCAAGCATCTTCGCAGTATACGAAAATCTTGCAAAGGACGAGCCTAAGGCTAACTTCACGATCGGTATCGTTGATGACGTTACAGGTCTTTCACTTGAAGAAAAGGCTTGCCCCGACACAGCAGCTGCAGGTACAATTTCTTGCAAGTTCTGGGGTCTTGGCGGTGACGGTACTGTTGGTGCTAACAAGTCTTCGATCAAGATCATCGGTGACCATACCGATAAATATATCCAGGCATACTTCCAGTATGACTCTAAAAAGACAAGCGGTGTTACCATCTCGCATCTCCGTTTCGGTGACAACGTGATCAAGAGCCCCTACTACGTCACAAAGGCTGACTTTGTTGCTTGCCACAACTCATCATACATCGTTAAGGGCTACAAGGTAGTTCAGGACGTTAAGCCCGGCGGTACCTTCCTTCTCGACTGTCCCTGGGATATGGCAGCGCTTGAAGAGCACCTTCCCGCTGACGTAAAGGCTTATATTGCTAATAACGACGTTAAGTTCTATACAATCGACGCTACAACCATCGCCCGTGAGCAGGTTGGCTTTGCAAAGGCTAAGAACATGGTTCTCCAGTCTGCATTCTTTGCTCTTGCTAACATCATCACAAAGGATGAGGCTATCGACTACATGAAGAAGATGGCTGAAAAGACTTACGGCAAAAAGGGCCGTGACGTTGTTGAGACTAACTGGAGAGCTATTGACGCAGGCGCTAACGCATTCGTTGCTATCGACGTTCCTGCTTCATGGAAGACAGTTGACGTTACAGCTGAAAAAGACGTGGCTACAGGCAAGAGAGAGGATCTCGTTAAGTTCGTTAACGACATCGTTAAGCCCGTATCACTCATGGACGGTGACTCACTTCCCGTATCAGCATTTGCTGACTGCGCTGACGGTACATTCCCGCAGGGCTCTACCGCTTATGAGAAGCGCGGCGTTGCAGTTGAAGTTCCCGTTTGGTACGAGAAAAACTGTATCCAGTGTAATAACTGTGCTTTTGTTTGTCCGCATGCTGCAATCCGTCCCTTCGCTCTTACAGCTGAGGAGGCGGCATCAGCTCCTGCAAACACAAAGTTCACAGACAAACCCGTTATAAAGACAGATTACAAGTTCACAATGGCAGTATCACCCCTCGATTGTATGGGTTGTACACTTTGTGTTAAGGCTTGTCCTGTTACCGTTAAGGCACTCAAGGATGGCACACCTGAAAAGGCAGCAATCGCTATGACTCTTGCTTCAACTCAGCTCGATCAGCAGAAGCCCTTCGATTACTGTGTTGAAAACGTTTCTGAAAAGGCTGAGCTCTTCAGCGCTAAGACCGTTAAGGGTTCACAGTTCAAACAGCCGCTTCTCGAGTTCTCAGGCTCATGCGCAGGCTGTGCAGAGACTTCATACGCAAGACTTATCACACAGCTCTTCGGTGAAAGAATGTACATCTCAAACGCTACAGGCTGTTCATCAATCTGGGGCGGTTCAGCACCTGCTACACCTTACACCGTTAATAAGATGACAGGCCGCGGTCCTGCTTGGGCAAACTCACTCTTTGAGGACAACGCAGAGCACGGTCTCGGTATCTACCTCGGTCAGAAGACAATCCGTGAGAGACTTATCAAAAAGGTAGAGGCTCTTGCTGCTTCTATGGAAGACGCTGACAAGAAGGCTATCGTTGACAAGTACCTCGAGACAAAGGATTGCGGCGCTCTTAATGAGCAGGCTACAAAGGACCTCGTTGCAATGCTCGAGGCTTGCGATTGCGATTGCGATCTCAAGAAAGAAATCCTTGCAGATAAAGATTACCTTTCAAAGAAATCAACATGGATATTCGGTGGTGACGGTTGGGCTTACGACATCGGCTTCGGCGGTCTTGACCACGTTCTTGCAAGCGGTGAGGACGTAAACATCATGGTATTCGATACAGAGGTTTACTCAAATACAGGCGGTCAGGCTTCAAAGGCTTCAAACATCGGTCAGATCGCACAGTTCGCAGCTGCTGGTAAAGAGATCGGCAAGAAGAGCCTTGCTGAGATCGCAATGAGCTACGGCTACGTATACGTTGCACAGGTTGCTATGGGCGCTGATATGAACCAGCTCCTCAAGGCTCTTACAGAGGCTGAAGCTTACAACGGTCCTTCACTTATCATCGGCTACGCTCCCTGTGAAATGCACGGTATCAAGGGTACAATGAAGAACTGTCAGGAAGAGATGAAGAAGGCAGTTGCAGCAGGTTACTGGAACATGTTCCGTTACAACCCCGCAGCAACAGGCAAGAAGCTTACCATCGATTCAAAGGCACCCA
>JAZPZR010000263.1:0-2751 GCA_045544795.1 Eubacteriales bacterium | reverse complement strand
CTGACCGTTGTCTGCATACCAGTGTGATATTAGTATACTTCCGTCACTGAGTTTAATGGCGCCCGGTTGGCCGAATTTTAAAAATGCAAATACATCTGCCATTTTTGAGTCTTTGATAATCGGCACTTTCGGTTGCCATATTATTTCGTGATCAACAACGTCCCATGATCTGTTTTTAAAATCAATTACATATGCGTAAATTCCCGGCTTGGCAGTATCCCTTCTTACTGCATGCAGTGCAAGAAATTTTTCTCCGCCGAGAGCACAGACAGATGATGCCTGTCCCATGATACCTGTACTTATAGGAGAAGACCACGTTTTTCCGTTATCTTCGGAGTAGGTGAAGTGATTTGTAAGTGATTTGCCGGTTGATATATCCTCATTCCAGCCTATACAAACCAAAGTGCCTGAATCCAGCTGACACAGGCGCTGTTCGTAGCAGGTTACGTCTTTATTAAAATCCATGCATACAGAATCGTCGTTCCAGCTTTTTCCGCCATCTTTTGATACGAGCACTCTGCCGCATGTTTTGCCTGTTTTGTTGCCATTCCAATCAGGAAAGCCGGTGATGGGTGTTATCCAATCTCCGTTTTTAAGTACTGTTACAGGCGCTGATGCTTCGACGTGCGGTCCCCATGAGCACTTGATCGGAATCATGTCACTCCAACTGTCACCGTTATTGTCAGATATTGAATAAAAAACAAAATCATCAAGCAGACCGCCCGTTGCGGGATTTCCGATAGGAAGTTCAGGGTTATCTCTTTTAAATGCATATCCAAGTGCAACAATTCTGCCGTCGTTTAATGCCGTGATCTTGCAATAATCGGTAATTGGTATGTCAAGATGCGAAGTATCAAACATTTTAATCGGACTACTCCACGTTTTTCCTCCATCGTTACTTTTGGATATGAAGCTTGTACCGTCAACGCTTTCAAATGCTTCGCCGATTGCAAACGATGCAAGTATTGTTCCGTCTGTTGCTTCGCACAGCCACGGAAAAGCAGCCTGTCTGCTTCTTAACTGCGGCAATGGATTTTCATATATTATAGACGAATAAACCTGTTCCATTTTTGTCGTTTCTCCGGATCCTTTATTGATTATAATGTATTATACTATAACCAAAGAATAATTTCCATATTTTCATTAAAAATGTATTTTTTAATTTTGATTGCAAACAATAATCAAAAGGAAGTGAATTTATGGGAGAAAAAAACGGACGGACTTTAAAGTTCGATAAACATATCGGAATTATAAACAGCGCGAGCGTTGTTGGAAAAAAAGAAGGCGAAGGGCCTATGTCAAAGTATTTTGATATGATCGTAAACGATGAGTACTTTGGTGAAAAAACCTTTGAAAAAGCAGAAAGCAGATTTCAGAAAACAGCTTTAAACCTTGCTTTGCAAAAGTCACTTCTTACAATGCCATCGCTTGATCTTATAGCATCGGGGGATCTTCTTAACCAATGTATGTCGTCTTGCTACAGCGTTAGGGACCTGGGGGTTCCTCACATCGGTCTTTTCGGTGCATGCTCAACAATGACGCTTTCGGTTCTTGTTGCGGCAATGTCAATAGAAAGCGGATATTCAAAAATTGCCGCCGCAATGACCTCGTCGCATTTTTGTACTGCAGAAAGACAGTTCAGACAGCCGCTTCAATACGGTGCACAGCGTCCGCCGAGCGCACAGAATACCGTTACAGCCGCCGCTGCGGTAATTGTCGGACAGGATCAGGGCAGAGTAAGAGTTGACAGTATCACGGTTGGCAGTGTTATTGATTTTCTTGTAAACGATGCAAATAATATGGGCGCCGCAATGGCACCGTCGGCGTGCGATACTCTATGTCGGTTTTTAGAGGATACAGGAACTGTTCCTGCTGATTACGACATGATATATACAGGAGATCTCGGCGTAGTGGGTGCCGGTATATTACGCGATATGGTAAAAGAACGCGGATTTATACTTGGTGATAATTATCATGACTGCGGACTGATGATATACAGCCGTAAAAATCAGGATGTTCACGCAGGCGGTTCGGGTTGTGGCTGTAGCGGTGCAGTTCTTGCTTCGTACGTTATACCTGCATTAAACGTTGGCAAATTCAAAAAAGTTCTGTTTATGTCGACGGGTGCGCTTATGAGTCCCACGGCGCTGTTTCAGGGAGAAAGTATTCCGGGAGTTTCGCATCTTATGTATCTAAGGGGTGAAGAAATATGAGTTATCTTTATGCATTTATAGTAGGCGGCGCGATCTGCACCGTCGGACAGATCCTTATTGACAAAACAAAGCTGACACCTGCAAGAATCGTAGTATTATTCGTTATAACGGGAGTTGCTCTTACGGGTCTCGGCTTATACGAACACGTTGTGAAATTTGCGGGTGCGGGTGCTACCGTTCCTATTGTCGGTTTTGGGTATTCACTTGCCAAGGGTGTTGAATCGGCTATTGCTAAATCAGGACTTCTCGGTGCGTTTACCGGAGGTCTTAGCGCAACCGCGGCGGGAATTGCCGCCGCAATTGTAACGGGCTTTGTTTTATCTCTGTTTTTTAAATCAAAAATGAAATAAATATACTTGAATTTTTGATTTTATTATGATAAAATACTCATGTTAATATTTTAAAGACTGTGATGGAGACAGTAGCAGGTTGTGTAAGTCTTAAGCGAGTGGGGGACGGTGTAAGCCTCATGATGTCAGCTTCCTTGTGAATATCACTCCTAAGTTGCGGATTGAAAATTGCAGTAGATCTTGCCGGT
>JAZPZR010000262.1:0-7350 GCA_045544795.1 Eubacteriales bacterium | reverse complement strand
CCCTCGACGACCCGCCTTGTTTTGTACGAATTTCAGCGGGTCGTCGAGGGCGCCGACCCCTACGAAATAATTATAAAACATCCCGTAAAACCACAATTTACAACATATAAATATGCGGAAGAGATTTTACCTCTTCCGCATTCTTTTTTTATTTATTTTGCGACAAAGTCCTTATGGAATTTGTAAAGTATCTGTGCGGCTTCTGCGCGGGTCGCGGTGTTTTTCGGTCTGAAATCAAAGCCGTCACTGTTTGCATAGCCGTTTACAATATCAGCCTTCTGACAGATGCTTACGTTATCCTTGGCGTATTTCGCGATACTGCTTTTATCTGCAAAATCGATTGCCGCTTCAACCTCTGTAATAGTGATATTCTGATGCTTTGCAAAGTTTACTATCATTGTACAGAGCTGTTGACGTTCAATAGCTACGTCAGGACCGAAAGCCGTATCCGAAAGACCTGAAACTATCTTATTATCGCTTGCCCACTTGATAGCTGCGGTGTAATATTTACCGCTCTTGACGTCGGTGAATTTTGTAGAGGTCTTGTTTGCCTCTTTTCCTGTGTCAACGCCTGCAATTCTTGCAAGAATAGTAATAAACATACCGCGTGTGACGGGCACGTCGCGTCCAAACTCCGTCTCGCTCACGCCTGCGATAAAGCCGTGGGTGTATGCATAGTCAATTGCGTTTGAATACCACTTTCCTGCTTTGATATCTGTAAATATCTTTGAGGTGTCGGTATGACCGAGTGCGCTGTTTTTAATTTCTCTTGTATCAGTTGCAATACAGTTATCACACTTTGCAGTTTCGGTAGCGTTTTTACAGCAGGTAGCATTATTGTCTGACTTATAAGTTGTAAAACTGTGTCCGTTTTTGCAAGGGATGTCCGCAACAAGCGGATTAAAATAGAAATGTACGTTTATCATCTCATTGTCAAGTGATTCGACAAATGCGTCCTTGCCGTTTATCCTTGCCGTAACACCGGGCGCAAAGGAGAATCCGTCGTCGGGTGTAAGCGTTACACGAACCTTATAAACGCCACCTGCTTTAAACTTGGAATCTGCACCGCCGATAAGCATGTTTTTGTTGTTTATAACGTCGTACCACCAGGTGCCGTTTTTTTCGTAGTTGTGGTTATATGACACGGCATTGATTGAATATCCGTTTTCGTTTTCGGTGGGCTCGTAAGACGGCTTTGCACCAATTGAAGGTGGAGTGATATTTATATTTACCGAATTTACAACACCCTTGCACGTATCAAAGGTATACTTAAGCGTTACGGGACTTGTACCCGTTCCGGTTGCGACGTTTCCGTTTATAGTAGCGTGCATGATATTAAATGAATAATCGGAATCGGGAGAAATATCAATTTCAATGGTATATTTGCGACCCGCCTGGAACAAATCGTTTTTGCCAAGCTTCTGCCCGTTCTGATCGTACCATCTTATATCGTCTATTAAGACGCCTGCTTGTGATTTTACGGTAAAATCGGGGCTCTGACCGGTAAGCGGTGTGTCGATATTCGATATTGCAACGTGCGTCACGTTATGATCGATCGTATAACCCATGAAGTAAGCAGTTACCAGTTTAAACGGATCACCCTCGCTCGACGTCTGGTACCACACAAGCGATTCGTTGCCGTTTGCAGTTATCTCGAAATCTTTTTTTATGCCATTTATATTGTTGTAAGCGTGCGGAATGGCATAACCGTCTTTTGCTTTGAGATAAACGAGCGCAGCATACAGTTTTCCCGATTTGAAACGTGCGGTATCCTTTACCGGTGTTTCGTTTTCATACCATTCTACTTTAGTTATTTCAACTCCCTCGTTTGCCGTAGGATTTGATTGTGAAATAACTCCGTTATATACAATGTCGGCAAAGTTAAGCTCAACTTTCTCAATTCTCTTTTTACAAGGTGAAAAAGTGTATCTCGAGATAAGATATTTTAATCTGTCAAACTGTGAGGTTGACCGATTGTCTACTTTCTGATAATTGAAATAACTGTTCACGCTATTTCCGGAATCGTCGTCTGTGGCATAAAACTCATACCCGTCGCCTGCCATAACATGAAAAGTTACGTGGTATACGTGGCCTTCAATAAACTTATCAACGCCCGGCGTTAAATAAGTGTCTGTTGTTTCATCTTTCCATAAAATGCCGTTTTTCCAATATGAATTGAAGTTTTTATCGGCAGGTTTTACAGCGTCATCATCTTCTTCGTAGTCACATCTGTAAATCCCAACGTAGTCGGGATACTCGCCTGCATAAGGGGATTCGATACTGTAAACGTCTGTCCACGTAATTATTTTTGGTGTGTCTGCAAATGCAAATACCGAAAGCATTCCGATGAGCATCACGACGGTTAAAACAATTGAAAGTGTTCTTTTCATTGGTGTTCTCCTTTTCTTTGAAATTTTTGGTTACTCTTCCAAAGTAAAAATTAAACCTATACGCCGAGAATGTCCTCGTAGCTTGTAAAATCGAGAACATAATTGTCTGCGGCAAGACTGTCATTTTCAAATGCAGGTCCGTAGTTTGACACCCATCCGTCCTGATTGACAACAGTTATCATGGTATCGGGTGAAAAGCCTGCGCCGTTTGCCGCGATAAGTATCGGCTTTTTGCCGTCGCACTTGTGTAATACCCGTGTTACGTTGCCCGATTCGTCTACCTTATTTACGCTTATCTGCGCGTTTTCATCCATCGCAACAACACAGTAAAGCTCGTTACCGCCGCCGATTATCATATCGGTGGTAAGCTCCTTGAATATCGGGTGGTTGTCAAGCATGGTTGCGCATTTGACAGGCAAAAGCTCGGCAAGGTCTTCACCGTTATAGCTTCCAAGATAAGCTACCGCCATGACCTGCGGTGTTTCTATCATAGCCTGACGGAGCATTACAAGACCGCCGCCCCAGTCCACCTCTTTTTCGGGGACTTCCGTTTCGGTTTCAGTTTCGGTTTCCGTTTCCGTTTCCGTGTCAACGGGTGTTTTTTCAGGCTCCTTGTTATCGGGTGTCATCACGTGCTTTGTAAATACACAGCCTGAGGTCATAAGTAAAGTTAATATCATAAGTATTGATAATAATCTTTTCATAACGTTCACCTAAATTTTTCTGCCTGCACCGCCGCGTCCGCCTGACGAATCTGAATCGCTGGACTGGATTGCCGTTCTGTCAACCTTTGAATATAAGAAGTAATCGGTCGAATTGATGAGCGAAAGACTGCCCGCGCGCTGATAATTTGCCGCTTTTTGCTGTGCTCTTACGGTATTGAGCTGACCCTTCATCGAGCCTGTCGTGATAAACGCGACGATAAAGCCGATCACAAGCGCGATAATGAGCGCCTTGATATAACCGAACGGCGCGCCGTTTATCTCGATATCAATAAGTGCGTTTGCCTTGTCGGCATAGACGCTAAACGCCGTGCCGACCTTTCCCGCCTTGATATCCGACGTTACCGCGTCAAATATACCGTTTATGTCGTCCTCGGATATAGCGTTTTTTGCAAGTCCGTTTGTAAGTATGTAGACCTCGCTGTCGTTTACCGAGTAGAAAAAGATAACGCAGTCGTTTGCGTATCCGCCGACATCGTAATAAGAATCGGCAAAGTCTTCACTTGCCATGCCGTCAAAATCGGTCACGGCGGCTGCCGCTATCTGCACACCGCTTTTATCACTTAAGCTTTTAAGCTTGCCGATAAGCGTTATTTCCTCGCTGTCATCAATTACTCCCGCCTCGTCAAAAACGTAGTAGACTTCACCTTCTGCAAAAGCGGTGAAGGCGCAAAAGACTGACAGGATAAGTATAAGTAAAAATGAAATAATTCTTTTAGTCATCTGTGCCACCCCCTACAGTAACCATAACAGGTATTGAACGGCAAAGGCAATAGCGCCGACAACTGCGGCTGTGCCGAAAAGCCATCTTTTGTACTTGCCCTTGTCCATAGGAAGATCACCCACGACCTTGCCCGTCTGTCCGTTTACCGCGAAGGTATATTTGTTGCCTCGCCACTCGGTATTGAGTATCCATACGGGGTAAAGCGCATATCTTGCGCGACCGTTTTGCAGATTTATCTGCGAAAAGTCGGTGGTTACCGAATCGTAACCGCTGACCGTTGATAAAAATGCATCCTCGGTCGATTTTTTAATGCGCTCGTTTGCGCGCAGTACGCTTTCCTCTGCGGTAACGTCATACTTGTCTGCAAGATAGCCCGCAAGATATGCCGTCTGGAAATCGACCGCCTCGTTAATGTTGAACGGCTCGACCGACTCCATAAGCTTGTCGTCCATTTTGGTACTGCCGTCAACAGGCACGCTGTCAAAAGCTACGTAGCCTGCGCGGTTTACCGCAAAATAGCTTGTTTCGGTGTAGCGGTAGTTACTGTCCTTCCAGGTGCGGACGGTGGTTGCCTTGTACTGAACGTTTGCCTGCACGTCCGCATCAAAAAGCCAGAAGGGAACGTACACGCCCTTGACCTCTTTGATGTGGTTTTCGTTTTTAAATACGCTCGGCAAAAGCTTTTTGCCTTCGTAGTGCTTTTTGAGTGCCGCGATAGCCATCTTTTTATCCTTTTTGAAGGGGATGACGATATCGGGTCTGAGCGCGCCTGCAAACTGACCCATCATTACGACGGGGTTGTCACAGTAGGGGCAATGTGTTGCGGCGGTGGTCGCATCACCGACCACCTCGCCGCCGCAGGAATTACAGACGTAAACGTTAAGTCCGTCCGTTTCCCCCTCCTGCCACGTTCCGCCTGCCTGCGTGTTCCAGTTCATACTGTCAGGCTGTGCGTTGTTAAGAGTCTCGTCAAGAGATGCTACTGCCTGCATGTCAAACTCTGCATCGCAGTAGGGACATCTCATTTTTTGTATGTTACTGTCAAACTGTATCGCACCGTTACAGTTAGGACACTTGTATTCCTGCAAAACAGACAAAGCTGTCTCCTCCTTTATCTCATATCGTTGTAGTCGATCTTGTCACCGCAGTTGGGGCAGAAGGGCGGTACGGGCTGACCGGGACTCAGTACCCAGCCGCACTTGTCGCATCTTACCGTTGCCATCTGCTGACCCATCGGCTGATTGTAGCCCATAGGCTGCTGATTATAGCCCTGATTCATCGGCTGATTATAGCCCATAGGCTGATTCATCGGCTGACCCATCGGCTGCTGAGCGTAGCCCATAGGCTGATTGTATGCCATCTGCTGCATCGGCTGATTATATATAGGCTGATTGTAGCCTGTCTGATTCATCATCGGCTGATTATAACCCATAGGCTGACCCATTGGCTGATTCATCATAGGCTGCTGCATCATCGGCTGTCTGCCTGTAAGCACTGCAATAATGTTGTTCATCTCCATGTCGTAACGGCGGTAAGCCTCGCTATAATTGCTGTCGGGTCTGTTTGAAAAGCCCGTAAGCTCGATCGTGATATCGTCAAACCAGGGCGAGTTTACCATAAGCTTTACCTTAAAGGTGTATTCATACTCATAGCGGGGCGGATTGTAGCTTTTGCTGTTTCCGTCGCTGTCCTCGTAGTATATCTCGTCTCTGTTTTCATCAATATCGGGCTCGGCGCTCGTTACCTGAGAGATCTGAATAATGTCGGGATTAGCCTCGCGCCAGTTGTCGCTGTCGGTTACGATAAACGTACCCGCGTTCATATCAACGTATACCTTGTCATTGTCAAAGCCGTATGTAGCGGTGGGGTGGAAATTAGCAAGATTTGCCTTGTTCTGCTCGCGGTATGCAAGCTGTTCTTTTATCTGTTCAACGGTTGAATGTCTTCTCTCGTCAAAGAAGGGTGAGAGCTTTCTTGCGCAGTCTTTACAGAGATTGCCGTCCTCAAGCTTTCTGTTACCGAGAAGTCCTATCTTCTCGCCGCATACGTCACAAAATTTCTTATCAAAAAGTCCCATAGTGATTCTCCTTTAAATTATTTTTTATCGTTGTCGTCAAATAAGTCGCCGCATTCGGGGCAGAACTTTGGCGGATTGTGGGGATCTTCAGGCTCCCATCCGCATTTGTCACACTTGAAAAGGGGTGCGCCCTCAGGCTTTTTAGCACCGCAGTTGGGGCAGAACTTACCTTTGTTTACCGCACCGCAGGAACAGGTCCAGCCCTCCTCGGCAGGCTTGGGTGAGCCGCACTGTGTACAGAATTTACCGGAAACCACAGCACCGCATGAGCAGGTCCAACCGTCCGCTGCCGGCTGAGGCGCGGGTTTTTTAGCGCCGCACTGCATACAGAAGTTACCCGTTGCGGTTGCACCGCAAGAGCACTGCCATGAATCCGCCGCGGGTGCTGCGGGTGCTGCGGGAGCGGGCTGCTGCATCTGCTGTTGCTGTTGCATAGCGGCAATCTGCTGTGCGGGGTTAAAGCCACCCATAGCGTTACCTGCAAAGCCCATGCCCATAAAGCCTGTCATAGCGCCCGCCTCGTTGCCTGCCGCGGTCTCCATTGCGTTTGCCTGCGCCATTGTCATACGTCCCAGCGCCATTGCGGCATTTGAACCCATTGATGCCGCATCCTCCATCTCGTTTATCTTCTTCATATCCTCTTCTGTAAGCGAGATGGGGTTTATCGTGATATCTACTATCTCAATACCGCGTCTTTCATACCATTCAGCCGCAAGCTCGTTCTGCATAGCGGTGCGAAGCTCTTTTGTATGCGCGGGAATCTGCGCGGGACGAAGCTCCTGCTCGGAAAGAACTGCAAGCGCAGGCTGAAGCGCATCGACAAAGTCCGCCTTGAACTGAGGGAGCATCTGCTCCGTTCTGTACTCGTCCGACACGTTGCCCGCGATGTTTGTATAAAGCTTTAACGGGTCTGTAAGCTTGTAGGTAAAGGTACCGTTACATCTTACCTGTACCGTTCTTCTGTGTCCGATAAACTTGTTTACCACCTCGAACATGATAGGTGTCTGTGTACCGAACTTGTTGTCCATTATTTCCTTGGTGTTGAAATAATAAACTCTCTGGTCAACACCCGTGTCACCGCCGTAGGTAAAACGCTTGCCGATAGCCTTGAAGGTGTCCTTTATCGACTGACCGAGGCTTCCTGCAAAAAGTGACGGCTCGATGGAGGTGTCGTAGGTGAACTGACCCGGCTCTGCGCAAAATTCAACTATCTTGCCCTGCTCAACGATTATCATGCACTGACCGTCTGCAACTACGATGCCTGAGCCGTTTGAAATGACGTTGTCACTTCCTCTTGTGTTTGACGAGCGTCCGCTTGTGCGCTTTTCGCCCTTTACCATAAGTACGTCGTTTGCAAGTGATTCGCAAACGAAAAATTCTCTCCATTGGTCTGCAAGCACACCGCCTACAGCGCCAAGTCCTGCTTTAATAAGTCCC
>JAZPZR010000261.1:0-2398 GCA_045544795.1 Eubacteriales bacterium | reverse complement strand
GTATCGTCACGCTTTATAAGTTCACGCGATATCTCACTGACTATTTCAGCGGCAGCAGCCACCTCAAAAACATCGTCAAAGCCGATAAGTCTGAGTGCATCAAGCACACACTCGGCGCTGTCGAGATTATTGAACTGAGGATAAAGCGACGGTGCGGGTAACGCAACCTTATATTTATAATTATGTATAACAGAAAGCTTGTCATAAACAGCCTTTTTGGCATGATTGGGGCATATACGTATACACTCACCGCAGTCTATACATCGGTCGGAAAGAATAAATGCTTTTCCGTCTTTTACACGTATTGCCTCTGTCGGACAACGCTTGATACAGTTTATACATCCTTTACACTTTTTTTCATCAAGTCTGACTGAATGAAAGGACATTTTTTACTCCTTATAGATTTATTATCATTGTAATAGCCGTTCCCTTGCCTACCTCTGTATCAATTATCATATCATCAGTATATTTTTTGATATTGGGCAGACCCATACCGGCACCAAAGCCGAGAGAACGTACGTCGTCGGGTGCAGTAGAATACCCCTCCTGCATCGCAAGCTCAACGTCGGCAATACCTTTACCCTGGTCTTTTATTACAACTGTTATTTTATCACTTTCTATTGTAATATCCGCCTCACCGCCGCCACCGTGGATAACGGCATTTATCTCCGCCTCATACATGGCAATTGCAACACGGCGGATAACGTCGGGGGCGACACCGAGCTTTTTCAGTTTCATTTTAACGGCAGTCGAAGCCTCACCCGCCGCAGTAAAATCATCACCGTCGATGGCGAAATTCATTTTAAGTGCCGTGCTCAAACCTTATCGCTCCCTTCCGTAAATAAACCGCTACTGTAAAGGAGACCGCAGGCGGTATACATTCTGTAATTTGTAGTCATTAAAATAATATCGTTTTCTTCAGCAAGCGAAACAACAAGTTCGTCCGGCTTTTTACCGCGTACAAAGACGATACATTTTATATCCATCATCATAGCAGTACGGACAGTCTGCGCATTTACAAGACCTGTAAGCAAAATACCCTGATCCTTTACAAATGCAAGAACATCACTCATCATATCAGAACCGCATGCCGAATATACTTCTGTACTGAGCATATCAGCACAGCATACGACCTCTGCATCCAACAAATCCCTGATTGTATCAACTTTCATTGCAATAATACCCCATATATTTATATTTTATTTGATTATATCACAAGTAGCACAAGCATTCAACGAAAATTTTTAAATTTTTTAGCGAAATATACTATTGCAATATTTAAATTATTGATTTATAATTTACTAAAGTAAAGTAATAAATGGGTTACGATTATGAATATTCAGAGACTTAATAAAATATCACCTGTCGGTCTTAACGAGTTTGGTCCAAATTACACTGTATCGTAAGACGGTACAGCACCTGACGCCATCCTTGTAAGAAGTGCTGCAATGCACGATATGGAGATGCCCGCAAGCCTTCTCGCTATTGCAAGAGCAGGCGCAGGCGTTAACAATATTCCCGTTGACAAATGTGCCGAGGACGGTATTGTTGTATTCAACACACCCGGTGCTAACGCTAATGCGGTTAAAGAGCTTGCTATCGCAACTCTTCTTCTCGCTTCACGTGATATCGTCGGCGGTATTGCATGGGCAAAGACTCTTGAGGGTGACGACGTTGCAAAGCAGGTTGAAAAGGGCAAGAGCAATTTTGCAGGTCACGAGATCATGGGCAAGACACTCGGTGTTATCGGTCTTGGCGCTATCGGTGTTAACGTTGCAAACTCTGCTTATACTCTTGGTATGAAAGTATGCGGTTACGACCCTTATATGTCAGTTAAATCTGCATGGAAGCTTTCCAGACACGTTGATATCGTTGCATCACTTGACGAGATCTACGAAAAAGCAGACATTATCTGCATCCACGCACCTCTCACAGCAGAGACAAAAGGTTTTGTAAACACTGACAGCATTGCAAAGATGAAAGACGGCGTTATTATTGCTAACCTTTCACGTGCCGACCTTGTAAATGACGCTGATATTGAAGTTGCACTTAATGACGGTAAGGTTGCAAAATACGTAACTGATTTCCCCAACGCAAATACAATTAAAATGAAAAACTGTATTTCTATCCCCCACCTCGGCGCTTCAACCGAGGAGAGCGAGGATAACTGTGCATACATGGCTGCACGCCAGATTATCGACTACCTTGAAAACGGTAACATTGTAAACTCTGTAAACTACCCTGCAGTTGAAATGGCTCGCACAGGTGTTTCGAGAGTTTGTATCTGTCACAAAAACGTTCCCGGAATCCTTAACAACATCACATCTGTTATTTCCGCGCAGGGCATCAACGTTGAAAACATGATCAATAAGTCAAAAGGCGATTTCGCATATACAAT
>JAZPZR010000260.1:0-22089 GCA_045544795.1 Eubacteriales bacterium | reverse complement strand
CACTTGTCAGGGGAGCTGTCGCGAAGCGACTGAGGGGTAGTCAGCATCAAGCGAAACTCTACAAAACTGACTACCTTTCCACCGTCTTCGACGGTCCCCCTCTCCTGACAAGGAGAGGCCTTGGGTTGGTGCGAATTTTGGCGGGAGGGGAAACCCCTCCCCTACACGCATCTTTCCCGATAAACCGCAATTTGAACGTGTTTTGTACAAATTTTGACGGAACGACACACAGGTCGTTCCCTACAATAAAAAAGAGTGAGGATCATTCCTCACTCTTTTTGCGTATATCGTGTACTACTATTCCAAAGATTACGGTACTGATAAGTATACCGTGTGTAAGCAGGGGACCGTAGGATGCTTTAAGGATATCGTAGATCATCCACAGCGCCGTGTTGATAAAGGTCCAGATGCGGTATTTTCTGCCGTTTTTCTGACCTACGCACATTATAAACGTGAGCGATGCAAGCATTGCAATAAGGTCAAAAACGTGCTTGAACACCCAGAGGTTTACACCGATAAACGCGAGCGCGTATATCACGATAAGCCAAACGGGAAGCTTTTTATTCTTTCTGTCAAAAAAGTAGTTTATGATCGCCTGCGCCGCACCGACAAAGCAGGACGCCGCGCCGTTATATGCGCCTGTCAGCAGATAGCTTGTTGCAACCGTTACGTTTGCAGAGAATACAAGAAGCAGAATAAGCTTCATGTTCTTGCCCTTTAAAAGCGGCGGAATACATATACAGACAGTACCTATCGTGCTTAAAATAAATGCAAGTGTTTCCATGTCGTTTTTCCTCCTGAAATCCTGTAGATTTTAACACAAAAAAACATGTCTGTCAACCTTTGACATTTAATATATCAGGTGCTATAATCTCTATTAAAAGGAGAAGGTGACATGAGTAATTTTAATTTCAGAGTTGAAACGATAACGCGCTTTTGCGTAGACGCATTTGAAAAGTTTGGATTTACAAGAAAAGAGGCGGAGCAGATAACGGATGTTTTAGTGCTTGCTGACGTTTACGGCATCCGCTCCCACGGCACGCAGAGGCTTGTAAGATACCATAAGTCGATAGAAAACGGCGGTGTGCGGGTTGATGCCAAGCCTGAGATAGTTTTTGAGACACCTGTTTCTGCCGTAATTGACGGACATGCGGGCATGGGTCAGCTTATCGGCATATTTGCGATGAATACCGCTATTGAAAAGGCGAAAAAATCGGGCATGGCATTTGTAACGGTCAGAAACTCCAACCATTTCGGTATCGCGGGCTATTATACGAAAATGGCGTGTGAGCAGGGATATATCGGTGTGTGCGGTACAAACTCGCTTCCCATTATGGTGCACACGGGCGCACGTGAGACGATGCTCGGCTCAAATCCGCTTGCGTTTGCAGTTCCTGCAGAACCCTATCCGTTCTGGTTTGATGCGGCAACTACAGTTGTACCCAAGGGTAAGCTTGAGGTGTACTTCAAAGAAGGCAAGGCTTTAAAGGAAGGCTGGGCGATCGACGACACAGGCGCAGGCAATACCGATGCTTCGCAGGTGCTTGCCTGTATGAGTAACGGCAAAAGAATGGGCGGTATTTTACCGCTTGGCGGAAGCGAGGAGGATACGGGCTCTCACAAGGGCTACGGCTACAGCATGGTGTGTGAGATAATGTCTGCTATCTTTTCACTCGGTAAGCTTTCAAAGGACCAGACAAGTGTAAAGGGTCAGGGCGCGGGTACCTGCCATTCGTTTATGGTAATCGACCCTGCAATATTCGGTGACGCGCAGGCTATAAAGGACTATATGTCGCAGTTTTTAAAAGAGCTTCGCGGTGCGGCGCGCGCTGATGAGGCAACACCCATCTACACCCACGGCGAAAAGGAAATGATAGCGATAGAGCGCTCAAAGACAGACGGTCTTGATATTGATACAAGCACGCTGTCTGAAATGATAAACGTATGTAATTATCTCGGTATGGACAGCAAGTCATACTTCGGCGACGTCGACGTCACAGGCGCAAAAGCGGGTATATACGAGAATTTGTATAAATAGGGTATAGATTGTGGTTTGTCGGTGAGTTAAACCTAGGCTCCCTTGTAAAGGGAGCTGTCGAGCGTATGCGAGACTGAGGGATTCAAAGATGCAAAAATACTTGTATTTACAAGGTTTTTACATAAAAACTAAATCCCTCCACCGTCTTCGACGGTCCCCCTCCCTTTACAAGGGAGGCTTTGGGTTGGTGCGAATTTTGGCGGGAGGGGAAACCCCTCCCCTACACGCATCTTCCCCGCTAAACTACAATTTAACTGTAATCTTATAAAAGAAAAAAGCATTGCGATTGCAATGCTTTTTTAACTTTAATGGGTTTTGGATATTAGTAGCCAACCTTTTCCCAGCACTCGAAGGGAGCAGCGAGCTCTTCGCTGATGTAGACCTGTGTTTTCTTGGTCTGGAGCATTGTTGAGGGAAGGTAGGGTGTGATAGGACCGTGTGTGCAAAGACGTGAAGTCATTCTCTGCCATGATGAGAAGGTACCGCAGGTTGCAAGTGCATGAACCTCGATTCTCTCCTTGGCGCGCATTACGTCGAGAGGTCCGATGGTTGCAGCCATGGGCGGAACGTTTGCGATATCACCCGCCTGACCGAAGGTACCGTTGAGTGAGTTCTGCATGATTGTCATGGGATGGAGCTTTACGATCTGTGCGGGCTGATTAAGCCACTCTTCGATATCACCTGAGCCGATAAATTCGGGGATAGGATCAACAAAAGCCATATGACCTGCCCAACCGGGTGAGGTTGAAGCGATGTCAGCACCCTCGCCGTTTGTGATATCCTGAATAATATCAGAATAGTACTTGATATTCTCGTTTGTGGGGAAGTGAACGTTTTCCATCGGCATACGGAGCTTGGGATCGATCTGATAGTAGAGATACTTGATCATTGAATGAGCAAAGCCTGCCTTGTAAGTAATAGGCGCGATGTTGCCGTCCTGATCAGCCCACTCATCCTCTGCAACGAGGTGTACCTTAGAGCAGTCTACCTGGAAGTAGTTGATAAGCTGAGCAAGCGGGATGTAGGTGTCGGGCTCAGGGTTTCCGAGGATCATTGTAAAGGGTCTGCCTGCCTCAGATGCTGCGCGAAGGCGCTCAAAGAGGGTAGCGATAAGTACGGGATGGGGGTTCATCATTACCTTTACGGTAAATTCGGGATGCCACCAGTCCTCGCGCTTTTCAAGGTCGGTACCGCTGAGGCTGCGAACGTATTCACATACCTTTTTGTCCTTGAAGGGAACAAAATCAGCCGGATCAAAATTAAAACTGGTTGCGGGATCAACGATAAAATCTTTCATTTGTTTTTACTCCTTTATATAATTATTTAAAATTTTATTAAACCGAAACATTCAGGTCTGTGGTAACGGAACGGCTCGCCCGCTATCTCGTTCCACGACAGGTAGTGCGGTGGGTTTGTGTTATCTGCGCAGGTATAGAAGTTTGCGCGCATGGTCTTGCCGTCCTTCATCTCAAAATCGGGAAAGATACGGCGGATAAGTGAGTAGGGAATTGTGAGCGTCAGCTCCCAACCGTCCTCGTTTTTATCGATCACGGGTGAGAAATAATCTGCCGTGTCACCGCTCTCAGGTACAAGGCGGAAAAGCGTGTCGGCATTTGAACCGAAGCCGAAGAACACACAGCCCTGTGAGTTGAATTCAATATTGAAGTATCTGTTGTCGTTCTCCATCGGACAGAAGAAAAACTCAAGACAGCTGTCAAGACAGGGGCTTCCCAGTATTCCCGACTGCGTTGTAAGCGTTTCTGACTCCGTCTTTACAAGGTGAACGTAAAGATTTTCATCATCATAGCAAAGCTGGGCAAAAGCGCCGTAGCTTTCGTCGGTATCAAAATATCTGTAGTCCATCTTAGCGCAGTCAATATCCTGCCAGTCTATCGGACCGTTTACCCTTGTTGCAGTATATTCTTTTATCATTATTGCAGTTCTCCTTCAAAAATAACGCCGTGTACACCCATCTTATAGTCGACTATAACGAGGTCGGCGCGAAGTCCCTTTGCAATCTCACCGCGGTCGTAAAAACCGACTGCGCGCGCAGGATTGTAGCTTGCAAACTTGAACACGTCGACAAGCGATGCGCCTGTGTGCTTTATCATGTTTCTGCAGGAGATGTCAAGCGTCATTTTAGAGCCCGCTATCTCACCCATGTGGTCAAAATTGATATCGTCCACGTCATCATAGCCCTCAGGTATAGGTCCGTCGCAAGCGTACGCGTCAGAAATCAGAATTATTCTGTCGTCACCCTTTATCTTTCTTACAAGACGGAGCATGTAGGGGTCAACGTGGATGCCGCGGCTGTCACAGATAAGCTCTGCATAAATCTCACGGTTGTAGTTTACCGCCTCGTCGACACATACACCGCGCACCTCGGGATAGAATATTCTGTCACCCGTGGCGTTTGTGTGATGCGTGCCTATTTTAAGACCGTAGGGCATGAGCGCCTCTATCTGCTGAGGACTTGCCTCGGAATGTGCAACGGTAAATACGGCATTTGGATTTTTAGCCTTTACGTCAAGCACAAAATCAAGTATATTCTCGCGTTCGGGCGCACAGCACCATACGCGCGCAATATCGTAAGCGGCATCGATTATCGGCTGATGCTTTGCCTTATCAACTCCGTCCTTCCACGGATTTGACTCCCTGTCACAGCCGAACTTGGGGTTGAGATAGGGACCTTCCATGTAAAGACCTGCGATGTTTTTGCACTCTTCCTTACCCATAGCCTCACGGATGATGCCGACAGCCTCAACAAACTGCTCGGTATTCATGCTGTAGTAAAGCGCGGGAAGAACGGTGGTCGTGCCGTGCTCAAGATGATGCTTTGCAACGGTGGGGTCCTCATGGAAAAAGACCTTGCCGTCAGAATGTGTATGTATATCAACAAAGCCGGGACCGACGTAATTGCCGCCCGCGTCAATTATCTTTGCGCCGTCAGGAACGGATAATTTTCTCGCTTCGCCGAAATCAACTATCTTTCCGTCCTCGATAAGTAAAACCGCATCGGGAATAAAGTGGTCGCGCATTATAAGTGTTGCGTTTATAATTGCAGTCATTATTTCATTGCCTCCAGTACACTGTTGCCCTCACGGACAAGTCTTTCCGCCACGCCTGCGCGGAATTTGGAGCTTCTCGCCTCGTAGCCGCCCTCTTTATAAGCGTCTTCCATCGGGAAGTAGCCCTCGTTACCGTTTGTAAGACAGGTGTGCATTACAAGCTCGAAATTGGGGTTGTCTTTAACGCCTCTGCCGATGCCCGTAAACGGCTCGCCGGGGAAGCCTACGAATGCAACGGGGCCTATTGCAAGACCTGAAACGGTCATATCAAACGATTCGGGTCCGTTGGCAAGGCGCACCATTCTGCCCGCCTCGGCAACGACAGTTGTCAGCATCATACCCTCATAGCCAAGCTCACTGTCGCGTCCTGCAACGTGAAGCTCATGAATACGCTTTGCCTCGGGAAGCTGTTCCTTTGTCGGCATGTTTGAGGGAAGCTCTATCTTTTTCTGACAGCAGCGGAGCGTCGTGTCATCACAGTATTTTACTTTATCGTAAGCCTGAAGCACACCGCCCGTTACCACGCGCGCCATGTACTCTGAATGGGCGTAGCCTCTTGCCACGTCGTCAAAGTCCATAAACATGCCGTTGAGATAACCGCCGCGGGGATGCACGTTTACGTGGTTTACGTCACCCTGACATGCGTTGAATACCGCACACTTTGTATTATCAAGTGTCTTTTCAACCGTTTTTCTTGTAAGCGCGGGCCAGTCACCCGAAATAAGCTCACCGCCAACAACGTCGGGATGGTCGCCGAAGTTTACGATAACGACTGTATCTGCGCCCTCACGGTCAAAGCGTACGACGTTTACGCGCTCGTCAACGTCACCTGCGGGCGCAACGATATCGGGATTGTCAACACCGGGGTTTGTTCTGAGTGAGCCGTCTTTCATACGGAAACGGCGTACAAACGCGATGTTGGGTGCTTCACCCACACCGTAGCCCATTTTTGCGCTCTTTAAGTCTGAAAGCGCGAGCACCGCCGCATCTGCAAGGCGGCTGCCGAGAAAATCGTAATATTCCTGCTCAATATCACCGTCTGATGCGATAGCAAGCTCAGCCCTGTTATGTATATCCTCTTTTTTAACAACGAAAGGACCTGTATGTGTATGTGTGGCATGGATGTAGATGCTGTCCGCATCAATACCCGTGGCTTTTGTAATGCCCGCCTTGAACTCTGCAATATATTCCTGATTTATGCCGATAAGGTCACACGACATCATGACCGCCCGTTTACCGCCCTGCTCAAAAGCTATACAGTTGACCTCAAGCTCGTCAAGCACACCCTTGGCAATTCGGGTTACGAAATAGCCCGAGATCGCAATGCCAAGCGACGGAGTAATATTTACTCTTGAAAAACCGACTTTAAGTGTATTCATAAAGCGCCTCCGTTATATTAGTTTACTATTTATTTTAATCATATAATTTGCTTATTGTCAATACATTTCGGGCAAACGAAAGCTGACAAAAGATTGATTTTTCGTTTTTCTTATGTTATAATCGAAAACGAAACAAAATCAAAAGGGGATTTGACATGAGTATAAGCGCAAGCCGACGCAGAGATGAAATAATGGAAATGATACGTGAGGATGGCAGCGTGCGTGTGGCGCAGATAAGTAAAATGTACGGTGTGAGCGAGGTCACGGTAAGAAGTGATCTTGAGTATCTTGAGGCGCAGGGCATACTGTCGCGGGTACACGGGGGCGCTGTCGGCACGGGCAAGCACTATATTAATATGGACATGTCGGAGCGGTACATGTCCAACTCAGGCTCGAAAAAGGAGCTTGCGGTAAAGATAGCGTCACTTATAGACAATAACGACACTATCATGATGAATGCGGGTACGACCCTTACCTACGTGCTTCACGCGCTTCGGTCAAAGCGTAATATCAGCATTGTAACAAACTCAATACAGAACGCGGTGGAGGCAAGCACATATCCCGGCTTTAACGTGATACTGCTCGGCGGTGAGATAGACGAAAAGTATCAGTTCACCTACGGCAATGACACGCTTTCACAGCTTGACAAATACCATGCGACAAAGTGTATACTGTCAGTTGACGGCGTGCACGTGCGCGACGGACTGACGCTTTATTATTCAAACGAGTCGGGCATCGTGCGTAAGATGATAGCCTGCTCTGATAAGATAATCGTTGCGGCGGACGGCTCCAAGGTGGGTAAGAACACCTTCTCGCGCGTGGCGGATATATGTGATACCGACGTGCTTGTGACAAGCGGGGCAGACCCCGACGAGCTTGAAAAGATCAGAGAAAAGGGGATAGAGGTATATGAAGCGTAAAATAGTCGTCTGTCCCGATTCTTTCAAGGGAAGTATATCCTCTGCCGACGCCTGCGCGGCTATGGAGAGAGGTCTTGCAGACTGCGAGGTCATAAAGATACCGATTGCCGACGGCGGCGAGGGCACGCTTGATGCGCTTGCAAAAGAATTTATAACGCTTGAGGTATGCGGTCCGCAAAATGAAAAGGTCACGGCGCGCTACGGTATTTCAGGGGGAACCGCTATAATTGAAATGGCAGAGGCGGCAGGGCTTACAAAGACTGAAAGGCGCGATGCGGGAACTGCCACCACCTACGGTGTGGGCGAGCTTATAAAGGATGCGCTATCCCGCGGTGTGACAAGGATCTTGCTGACGGTCGGCGGGTCTGCCACAAACGACGGCGGGTGCGGTATGATGGCGGCGCTCGGCGCGGCTTTTTACGGTAAAAAGGGAGAATTTATTCCGACGGGAATAAGCCTTGCAAATATTGAAAGCATAGACCTGTCGCGGCTTGATATGCGTCTTGCAGATACCGAGACGGTGATACTTACAGACGTTACAAATACAATGGTCGGAGAAAACGGCGCAACCTATGTCTACGGCAGGCAAAAGGGTGCGACGGACGAACAGCTTGATGCGATAGAGCGCGGTATGGTAAATCTTGCCGATATTATACAAAAGACAAGCGGGCGCGACGTACGGAATATTGCGGGCACGGGCGCGGGCGGCGGTATAGCGTCTTTGCTTACCGCGTTTTCTGACAAGGTGTCAATAAGATCGGGCATTGACGCGGTGCTCGACGAGGTGGAGTTTGAAAAAAGAACGGCGGGCGCAGACCTTATTATTACAGGCGAGGGCAGGCTTGACAGACAGAGCCTGCAGGGAAAAACGGTAAGCGGTGTCTGCCGCCGCGCAGGCGATATTCCCGTCTACTGTATCGCGGGCTGTGTGGACGGCGACAGGGAAGAGCTTAAAGCTCTGGGACTTGCAGATATATTTGCGCTTACCGATATATGCGACGATACCGACTATTGCATTTCGCATGCGGGACAACTGATTACAAAAATCGTTGACAAAATACCGCACGCGTGATAATATAATAGATTGAAAACAGAAAGCAAAACTAAACGCAAACAAAAGAAAAGGGAAAGCCGTTTCCCGCTTTCAATCAAGTAAAGGAGCAAGAAAATGTATAAACCTTATAAAATAAGAGCGCCGTTTTTTGAAATAGGTCCCAAATGTATCATGTGGGGCGAGCGTATGTTAAAGCTTGCAAAGACGGTTGACAAAATTGCGTATAAGTACGATCTTGATATTATCGTAACACCCCAGTATGCAGATATAAGACTGCTTGCTGAAAATACCGAAAACCTTCATATATATGCTCAGCATATCGACCCGCTCGTTCCCGGACGCGGTCTCGGCTCTGTGCTTGCTGAGAGTGTGAAGGAGGCGGGCGCTGTGGGTGTTATGCTTAACCACGCCGAGAAAAAACTCACCCTTGACGTTGTAAAGCAGACTATTGCGCGCGCTGACGAGTGCGGTCTTGCGACAATTGTATGCGCTGACAGCGTTGAAGAGGTTGCAGAAATTGCGAAAATGGGTCCCAACCTCATCGTTGCAGAGCCGACCGAACTTATCGGCACGGGTGTTGCAAGCGATATGGGCTACGTTGTTGATACCATCGAGGCGGTACGTAAGATAAATCCCGATATCATGGTGCTTCAGGGCGCAGGTATCTCAGGTCCCGACGACGTTGCAAACGTCATCCGCGCAGGCGCGCAGGCTACAGGCTGTACAAGCGGTATTCTCAAGGCAGACGACCCTGAGGCGGCGGCTGAGGAAATGCTGTGGGCACTCCGCAAGACGTGGGATGAGGTGCACGGTAAATGAAAGAGATAATCAAAACCGCTTACGATGCTTTTAAGATCGAGAGCGAGTCTATACTTGAAACTGCAAAGGTGCTCGACCCTGCCGAGTTTGAAAAGGCGGTAAAGGCGCTTGCAACAGCAGAGCGTATTGCGGCGGCAGGCTGCGGTCATTCGGGTATTGCATGTCAGCATTTTGCACATCTTATGTGCTGTATTGAGCGTCCCGCAAGATTCATTTCACCTGCTGAGGCGGTACACGGCGCAACGGGCTATCTGCAAAAGGGCGACGTTATACTGCTCGTTTCACGCGGCGGTAAGACGGATGAGCTTATGCCGATCGCGGATATATGCAAAAACAAGGGCGTGACGGTAGTCGGTGTTATGGAAAACACGCAGTCACCGCTTGCTGAAAAATCGGATATTATCCTTGCGATGAAGGTTACACGCGAGTGTGACAAGTACAACTGTCAGGGCACTACCTCATTTGCTGTGACAAACGCGATATTTGACGCGCTTCAGACGGCGGTGCTTGAGTACACCGATTTCAAAAACGAAAAGTTTGCGGTAATCCACCCCGGCGGTGCCGTGGGCAAACGACTTAACGATAAATAATTTTTAAAAATAAAGGAGAACAACAATGGAATTCAAAGTTTACCAGAAAGAGCTTGAGCTTCAGTCAAGAGGCTGGATCCCCACCTTCCACGACGTTTCAAAGGAGATCATGGAGATCGTTGCCGCTTCAGGCGTTAAGAACGGTACAGTATGTATCGCATCACACCACACAACCTGTTCTGTAATGGTTCAGGAGTGCTCACACGATATCGATTCTTTCGATCTTGAGTACCTTCAGCACGACCTTCTCGATATCATGAGAAAGATGATCCCCGATTTTGCTGAGGAGCATCAGTACCGTCATCCCGGTCCTATCCACGCACAGTTCGGCAGATACGTAAACGAGCCGGGTGATTACACCTCAATGAACACAGACGGACATCTCCGTTCGGTATTCTTCGGCAGAAGCGAGACAATGACCATTAAGGACGGCGTTCTTGACGGCGGTGAGTTCGCTCACGTTTACTTTATTGACTGGGACCACGTCCGCGCAAGAAGACGTCAGCTTAACGTAACCGTTATGGGTACTACAGAGGACGTTGAGGACAGAAAGTGGAACAACGGTGAGGTTATCGACACCAACCACAAGTTCACACCCGAAGAAAAGGCATATGATCTTCACTATGACCTTCAGCTTAAGAGATAAGAGGTAAATGACCATGCGTATAATTCTTGATACAGCCAATCTTGAGGATATCCGTTATTTTAACGAGTTTTATCCCATCGAAGGCGTAACGACCAACCCCACCATCCTTTCAAAAGAGGGCGGTGACGTATTAAAGCTTTTAAAGGACATCCGCGCTATCATCGGTGATAAGGAGCTTCACGTTCAGGTAACTGAGACTGAGGCTGACAAGATGGTAGAAGAGGCTGAGGCAATTGTAAACTACCTCGGCAAAAACACATTCGTTAAGATTCCTGCGACACCCGCAGGCCTCAAGGCTACAAAGATACTTTCAGACAAGGGCATCGGCATCACCGTAACTGCTATTTTAACAGCGGCTCAGGCAATGCTTGCATCAAATTCAGGTGCGGCTTACGTTGCTCCCTACGTTTCACGTCTTGAGAACATCTGCGCTGACGGTGTAGGTACCGTTGCAGAGATCGCAGAGATATTCTCAATGTCAGGTACTGACACACAGATACTTGCGGCTTCCTTCAAGACTGCAAAGCAGGTTCTTGACTGCGCAGTAGTAGGCTGTCACACAGCAACCGTAGGTACTGAGGTTATGCACAAGCTTATCCAGCACACAACAACCGACACTTCTATCGACGGTTTTGCAAGCGACTGGAAAAAGGCTTTCGGTGACGTAACGCTTCTCAAACTCATCAAGGGTTAATTTTAAAAGATTAATTGAAAAAAGGTCAGCTATGTGATATCATATAGTTGACCTTTATTTTTTGGAGAAAAACTGATGAAATTACTTTTTACGGCAGACGTACATCTGTGCTCTGCATTCGGTGCTGAGGATTCGGCAACACGCAACCGCGAACTGCTTGCGGTATTCAAAAGCATAATAGATGACGGTATAAAGCAGGGTGTCGACGCGCTTATTCTCGGCGGTGACCTTTTTGATACTCCCGCGCCCGATGAAATTACCGTATCGCAGGTAAGATCAATAATAGAAAACAGCGGTATACCCACCTATGCTATCGCGGGTAATCACGACCCGCTTTGCGACACCGCGTTTTATTCCGACCCGCCGAAAAACACCTTTGTTTTCGGTAAAAACGTTCAGTCTGTCGATATCGGCGGTGTGACGCTTGTCGGCGCATCCGTTTATACAAAAACAGACTGCCGCAATATCTTTGAGGGGATAACCGTTCCGCAGGGGTCGGTGCTTGTCTGCCACGGCAGTATAGGCTCTGAAAGCGGTCACTTTCTGTCGCGTGAGGCAATAGCAAACAGCGGCGCATCCATCTGCCTTATGGGTCATATCCATAAAACAGAGCGCTTTGATATGCAGGGCGTACAGGCACTTTACTGCGGCTCTCCTTCAGGGCGCGGCTTTGACGAGCTTGGGCAGCACGGCTATTATATCGTTGATACAGAGTTAAAATCATTTACATACTGTAAAACTGACGCTAAAATATACAAAGAGTATGATGTTGATATCACCGACTGCGCATCTTCATCCGATATCGTTGCAAAGCTGCAGGAGGTATCTCCCCGCGAAAACGAGATAGCGCGTGCGCGGCTTACAGGCGAGACGGACGGCAGTTTTTATATCGACCTGACCTCGTTTGCATCCCTTACCGATTTTGTTGAGATAAAGGACTGTACCGAGGTTTTTGAGGATATACTCAAAAACGAAAATTCCGACACGCTTGAGGGTGAGTTTATACGTATTCTCAATGCTATGGCGGAAAAAGCGGACGAAAGCGAAAAGCAAAAGATAAAAGATGCGATAAAAGAGGGAATAACACTTCTGAGGTGCAGTAAATGACGGTAATAAAACAGCTTGAGCTTACCGCCTTCGGTAAATTTACCGATTACACGGTAACGCTTGATAAAGGTATCAACGAATTTATACACGAAAACGAGTGGGGAAAGAGCACGCTCTGCGATTTTATACTGTTTATGCTTTACGGCATAAAGGCGGTAAGAGGAAAAACGCTCGGTCTTGATGAAAAACCGCTTGAAAAGTATCTGCCCTGGGCTGACGGAAGCCGTATTGCAGGCGCTATGGAGATCGAGCAGGGCGGGGTGAGTTACCGCATTGAGCGAAGCGTTACCGCAAAGGGTTCGGGCAAAATACACGTGTACAGGGGCGCGCAGGAGTGCGATATAAAAGAGCCGGGCATTGAATTTTTCGGTGTTGACAAGCAGACGTTCATACGCACCTTCCTCGTACGTCAGACGGATATAAAATTCAGTAAGACGTCGGATATTGAGAGCGCGCTTACAAACCTCGTAACAACAGGCGATGAGGACGTGTCGTTTGACAGCGCGATGGAAAAGCTTGAAAAAATGCAACGGCACCTGCAGTCACTTAAACAAAGCGGGTCGGGCAGGATACCCGCACTCAAAAAAGAACTTATCCTGCTTGAAGATACCGTACGGGGACTTGAATTCAAAAAGCAGACGCTTGATGAAAGGCTTGCGGAGTATAACAGTCTTACAGGCTCGCTTGAAAGCGCAAAGGCGGAGCTTGAGTCACTTTCGCAAAAAGAACAGACCGCGCGTGCAAACGATGCAAAAGCGGTCTGCATGCGCCTTGACGCGCTTGATAAAAGCATCGGTGAGTGTCGGACAAACGCCGAATGTGACGGGGACAGGATGACGCAGACGGAAAAGACGTTTATTGCAGACAGCTTCAGCGGTTATGAAATGGCAAAAAGCTCGCTTGCACAGGATAAAGAAAAGTGTCTTTTGCTTGAAGAGAGCATCCTGCGTGAAAAAAACGGATTTCATGGCTATGACCTTTTTGAAAGGGATGAGGGCATCATTACGGCGCTTGTCGACAAAAAGCCTACCCCTTCAATACCGCTTTTGATAATAGGAATAGCGGTCGCGCTTGTCGGCGTGCTTTCGGGAATATTGGTAATGCCCGCGCTCTTTACCTTTTCGGCGGTCGGCGTGATACTTGCGCTGTTATCGGTAACCGCCGTAAAAACCGCCGTGAAAATACCGTCGCAGTACGCCTCTTCTCAGGCAGAGCTTTTTGAAAAGCTGAAAGCCTTTAACGATACGCGAGAGAGAGTGACACGCATTTCGATTGAGCGGGACATGTATAAAAAACGTGTGGCTGACGGTGAAAATACGCTTGCGAAATACCGCGAAAAGCTTGACAGAATATGGCTTGACTACAAAATTGACAGTAAAGAGGAGCTTGAAAGACGCATTATCGCGCAAAACACCGCGGGAGAAAGCAGGGCGGTGGCGGAAAAACTGTTCTCACAGCGCGCCGCTATTCTCGGTGAGCGCGATGAAAACGAGCTTCGCGCGCTTGCGCAAAATGCGGACGACAGCGGTCTTACAATGGCTGCGCTTACCGAAAAAAAGGTGCATATCACCACCGCGATGAACGGGATAAGCACAAAGCTCACCGCGCTTGAGTCGGCAAGGCTTGCGCGTGAGGATACTCTGCGTGAGATATATACAGCCGAGCAAAAAATCGCGCAAAACAAAAAAGACCTTTCAGAACTTTGCTATAAAAACGACGTTTATTCATACGTAAGACAGGCGCTGACAGAGGCGAATGAAAAGATAAACAACAGCTACAGTCCCATTCTTTCACAAAAGCTGGCACCCATTTTATCGGCGCTGACGGGCGGTAAATACACCGACGTGAGTGTGGATAAGGAGTTTAATATCCGAGTAAAATCGCAGGGCGAGTATCACGCGCTCGGCTACTATTCGCGCGGTACTGCGGATGCGGTGTATTTTGCGGTAAGACTGTGCATGGCGGATATACTGTGTGAGTCGGCACCGCTTATACTTGACGACCCGTTCTGGTCGTTTGACGGGCAAAGACTTGAAAATGCAATTAAAACAATAGAAAAAATATCAGAAAACAGACAGATAATTCTGTTCGGAGCGAGGTAAGAATTATGTTATTTAAAAATGCAACTGTTTTAAGCGAGGATTTTGAATTTGTAAAAGCGGACGTTCTGGTACAAGACGGCGTTATTACGGATATTGCGCCTGAGATCGCGGGCGAGGGCACCGATCTTTCGGGCAAGCTGATGCTCCCCGGTGCAGTTGATATCCACACGCACGGCGCGGTCGGTGTTGACCACTGCTCAGGCGATAAGGAAGGTCTTGCGCGGGTGTGCGAGTGGGAGGCGAAAAACGGTGTTACCTCATTTTTGCCCACTACCATGACGGTTGGCGAGGACACGATTATTAACGCGGTCAAGGCGGTATCTGAGTATATGGACGAAGTGCACACGGGTGCTACACCTCTTGGAATCCACCTTGAAGGACCCTTTTTCTCAATGGCAAAAAAGGGTGCACAGCCTGCGGAATATATCAAAAAACCCGATATTGAAATGTTTAAAAGGATCTTTGAGGCATCTGACGGCAAGGTTAAGATTATAGACGTTGCCCCTGAGCTTGAGGGCGCTGTGGAATTTATAAAAGAAGCGAAAAAATACTGCACCGTATCACTCGGTCATACAAGCGGCAGCTATGAGGATGCGATGGCGGGTTATGAGGCAGGCGCGACAAATACCGTGCATCTTTATAACGGTATGACGGGCGCGACCCACCGCGCACCCGGTATTGCGGGCGCCGCTTGGGACTGCGAGAGCGCTACTGCCGAGCTTATCTGTGACGGTATACATATCCACCCCGCTATCATCCGCACCACCTTTAAGATACTAGGCAAACGTGTTGTTATGATAAGTGACAGCCTTTCCTGCGCGGGTCTGCCCGACGGCACGGTGTTTTACGATGCAGGCGGTCACGAAATAACCGTAAAGGACGGTAAGGCAACGCTTTCTGACGGTACTATCGCAGGCTCGTCCACAAACCTGTTTGAGTGCGTGCGCCGTAACGTAAAGGCGGGAATACCGCTTGAAACGGCGATGTATGCCGCATCCTACGCGCCCGCAAAGGTCATCGGCGAGGAAAAAAACGTCGGCTCAATTGCTGTCGGCAAGCGGGCAGACCTCGTTATTACCGATAAAGACCTGAACATAGAATCAGTCTACGTCAAGGGCGTAAGAGTGTAGGCATCGTCCCCTGCAATACACCAATTTCATCTCACCGAAAAACCTCATATTTTTGAAAAAAATAAAAAATTTGAAACTTTTTCGCCTCCTTATGTGTTATATAGACAAAGGAGGCGATTTTAATGCTTAAAAAGATAATTGCAGTTTTATTACTTGTTACAGTTTTACTGACAGTTACCGCATGCGGTAAAAAGGTAGACACAGATGAAGAGGCATCGGTTGTCGGAAGAGGGGAAAGCGCTAACGATTCTGGCACAACGGTCGTTGAAGGCGAAGCGGAGGCTGATGCCGAGATGCCAAAGGGAGAAGGCTCGTACAGTGAAAACAAAAGCAACTCGATACTGTCTACGGGTGACCACGCAATAAGCGAGGACTATGTGATTCAGGGCACGGTCACAAATGACAACAGCTTTATTCCTGACGAAAATCCGCAGTATCAGGCGGTAACGGAAAATGTATTTACAAAAACCGCCGAGCAGACGACCACCACCTTTGCGGCAGACGTTGATACTGCAAGCTACGCGACACTCAGAAACGCTATTAAGGGCAATATGGATATACCGCCTCAATCAATTCGCGTTGAGGAAATGATAAACTATTTTTCCTACGACTACAAAGCGCCTGAGGGTGATATTCCGTTTTCCGTGCAGACGGAGATTATGGACAGTCCCTGGAGTGACAACAAGCTTATCCGCTTCGGGCTTGGCACAAAGGCGCCCGACTACTCGGAATTTGCCGATTCTAATCTCGTATTCCTGATCGACGTGTCAGGCTCAATGGATGCGGCAAACAAATTGCCCCTCGTAAAGCGCGCGTTTGCGATGCTTACTGAAAACATGGGCAAAAAGGATAAGATATCAATTGTCACCTACGCATCACAGGATAAGATAGTTATCGAGGGCGCGGGCGCAGATAAAAGCTTTGAGATACAGACCGCTATCGAAAATCTGACTGCGGGAGGCTCGACCTACGGCGAAAGCGGAATTATCACCGCCTACCGCCTTGCAGAGAAGTATTTTATTAAAGACGGCAACAACAGGGTCATCCTTGCAACCGACGGCGACCTTAACGTCGGCGTTTCGGACACAAACGAACTTGTTAAGCTTATAAAGCAGAAAAAACAAAGCGGGATCTACCTTTCCGTTATGGGCTTTGGCACAGATAATCTCATGGACGACAAGCTGGAGTCTATTGCTGATAACGGCAACGGAAATTACAGCTATATCGACTCTGTGACCGAGGCGAAAAAGGTGCTTTGCGAGGAGTTTGGCGGCACGCTTTTCACCGTTGCAAAGGATGTCAAGCTTCAGGTGGAGTTTGATAAGGATGCGATAGAGGAATACAGACTTATCGGTTACGAAAACAGAACAATGGCAAACGAGGACTTTGACGACGATACCAAGGACGGCGGAGAGATAGGCGCAGGCCACCGCGTCACCGCAATATACGAGGTCAAGGTAAAGGATGAGAACAAACAGGAATGGGGAACGCTTTCTGTCCGCCATAAAAAGCCTGACGGAGATAAGAGCGAGCTTTCAGAATACGCTTTCGGAAGTGAAAACTATGTAAAAGAGCCGAGTGAGGATACGCTTTTTGCGGTATCTGTCGCGCAGTTTGGCATGCTCATGCGCAAATCGGAAAACGTGAAGGGAAGCTACAGCGATATCCTTTCGCGCATATCACCGCTCGAATGTGTAAAGAATGACGAGTATAAGGCGGAGTTTCTGACCTTTGTACAAAAATACGCAGGCGAGTAATTGTATTTTCACAGGGGACGGGTTTCCCTGCAAAAAACGATGAATGATGTTTCACCCTTGGTGGCAAATTGTGGTTTAGCGGGATGAAAAGCCTCCCTTGCCTAAAGGGAGGGGGACCGAGCTTGCTCGGTGGAGGGATTTAGTTTTTACGTAAAAACCTTGGAAATACAAGTGTTTTTGCATATTTGAATCCCTCAGTCTCGCATACGCTCGACAGCTCCCTTTAGGCAAGGGAGCCTAGGGTTAGTTTCCCCGTAAAACCGTAATTAAAAGAATCAATACCTCCCGTTGACAGAACGGGAGGTATATTATATAATTCACGTGAGGTGAATTCGGCTTTGAAAAAAATAATAAGATATATTTCAGTTTTACTTTGTGTCACGCTTATGCTTTGCGGTATGACGGTTGCGGTATCGGCAGAATCAGAGTACCCCGGTGACCCGATGGTATACCTTACGCAAGTGTGGCTTAATCAGCAGTACGGCGGGGTTACAGGCTTTGGCTTTGTTACCGAAAACGGCAAGGGCGAGGGTAAGTTTGACCCGCAGGGCACAGGCACACGTGCCGAGGCATCTGTAATATTTACAAAGTTCCATAAAGAATACCTGGTTAAATAATCGAGGGATATGCTGTTTTAGCCTCTTGACAAGCAGAAGTTAAAAGAGAAAGTTGGGATAAAGTGTTTCATCCCAACTTTTTGAGACTGTCAAAAAAGGCACAGACCGTGAAGAAAAGGAACACTCTGATTTGCCTCCACTTGTCAGGGGAGGTGTCGAGCGAAGCGAGACGGAGGGGTAGTTTAAATATGTACAAATAATAGTCCCATGAAAACGCTAGTGTTTTCATGGGATTTCTTCACTTTCCGGGAACTCTCCCTCTCGTAGTATCACATACGACTTCGGGTCGAGTTCGCGAAATCTGCACTCTTTTTTGAAAGTCACATCAGAGTGTCAAATTAAAAGAATGGTTTTTTGACACTCTGGAGAAAGTTGGGATAAAATACTTTATCCCAACTTTCTTTTTACTTTATCCCAACTTTCTCTTGACAATGTATAAACTAATATATAAAATGATATTATAAAAGGGTGGTGAAATAATGAAAATTGATTTACAGAAAAAACAAGCAATCATATCATATTTACTTGAGAAAATCGACAGCGGTGATATTTCCCCTGTGCAAAGTGTTTTAAACGCCTTTGATATAAATAAAACCACCGTATACGACTATATAAAAAAACTCATGTCTGACGGTATTATTACCAAGCATGGCCGCGCCAGGTATGAGCTTGTAACAAAAAAGGCACAGTATGAGTTTAAAAGAAGCAGCGGTGATCTTGATTCGGACACTTATATTTTTCATGCCTGCTTTGAAAAGTATATAAAGGATTTGCCCGATAACGTATTTCACTTGTGGCTGTACGCTTTCAGCGAAATGACAAATAACGTTATGGACCACTCGGAAGCCGAAAACGTCACGGTTGCCGTTGAACAGAATTATCTCAATACCACCGTATTTATTTCTGATAACGGAATCGGTATTTTCAATAAAATCAAAGAGCATTTTAATTACAACTCGCTTGATGATGCGATTTGCGAGCTGTTTAAAGGTAAGCTTACCACCGATAGCAAAAACCATTCGGGAGAGGGTATCTTTTTCAGTTCAAAGATGATGGACGAATTTTATATTTTTTCAAGCGGAAAAGTATTCACAACCAATAAATATCAGAACAGCTTTATTGAGGATAACGAATATTTTGACAGTGGCACCTGCGTTGTAATGCAGTTATCCAACCATACAAAAAAGCAGGCGATAGAGATTTTTGATACCTATGCCGACGTTGACGGCGGCTTTTCTAAAACCAGAATAACTCTGAAAAACGTTTTTGAAACATCCCCCGTTTCAAGATCTCAGGCAAAGCGTGTATGCAACAGATTAGAAAGCTTTGAAGAAGTTATTCTTGATTTTGAGGGAATTGACTGGATAGGTCAGGGCTTTGCGCATCAATTGTTTTCTGTTTTTGCAAAGGAGCATCCTGATATAAAATTTACTGTCATAAATGCAAACGACAGCGTTATTAAAATGTATAATCACGTAATATAATCACGTAATATAATAGAGAAAGTTGGGATAAAGTACTTTATCCCAACTTTCTTTTTGGTTTATCCCAACTTTCTCCAAAAATTACTTATTTATAGAATCTAAATATACCGACAATAGCTTAAGTGCTGTTTCTTTTTGCTTTTCGGTGCAGTTTTTCAGCCGTTCTGTAAGTTCGACCTGCTCTGTTTCGAGGTCTGATTCGTTCTGTATAAATATATCGTTTGGAGTTATATGCAAAGTGTTGCAGATTTTAAGCAGGGTTTCGCTTCTCATATTGACTGCTCCGCGCTCAATGTCGGCGTACGCTCTGTCCGAAAGACCCGCAAGCTCTGCAATTTCCGCCTGCGTAAGCCCTGCCTTTTTTCTGAAGTACAACAGCTTATTACCAATAGTCCTTGCATCAAATATAAGCATTATAATTCCTCCTGAAACTCTTTATATAGGAATTTTACTTCATATTACGCTTGACTAATAGGAAGTATAGATATATAATTATAGGAAGAATAGTTCCTGTTTATACATGGATAACGGAATTAGTCTTAATTTTTGCGTAGGAGGGGATGCGATGCCTGAATATATGGGCACAAAACAAGCCTCTGAAAAATGGGGACTTAAGCAAAGCTATATTTCAGAATTATGCAGAAAAGGAAAAATCAGAGGTGTACAACAAGATGTACCGCGTAGTCCGTGACGTATACCTGTTGATACGCCAAATCCCAAAAGACAAAGATAATTTAGGAGGAAAAAATGAAAAAACGAATTTTAAGTTTTGTACTGATAATAGTAACGATTTGTACATTATCAAATTTTTCGATAGTACATGCCAAATCATATGGTGATCTTTACTATGTTGAGTATGGCGGCCGAATCAAAATTACGGGTTGTGATGAAAGTGTTACAGAAGTCACCATTCCTCTTGAGATTGATGGTAAACCTGTAGTTGAGATTTGGTTAGAGGCATTTGAATGGCATACAAATTTGAAGTCAGTTATAATTCCTGAAAGCATAGGTACCATTGGAGAAAATGCATTTGGAAATTGTGAAAATCTTAATACAATCATATTGCCTGACAGCGTTACATCAATTGGAAATGACGCATTTTATAACACAGGCTATTATAATAATGAGCGGAATTGGAAAGACGGTGCGTTATATATAGGTAAACATCTGATAAAAGTGAACGAGGACGTTACAGATGGCTTCACTATACAAGCTGGTACAATTTCAATAGCATCATATGCATTTCAATATTGTAAAAATCTGACTTCAATTAGTATTCCGGGCTCTGTATATGAAATAGATAAAGGAGCTTTTGACTGCTGCAAAAATCTTTCTAAACTGACGTTAAATGAGGGAATTAATTGTATTGATACAGAAGCTTTTTTCAATACTGCATTAAAGGAAGTTTTGATTCCCGCAAGTGTTCACGAAAATTGGTATAAAGATGCATTCGAGGAAGATGTTAAGATAAAAAAATTACACGCTGATACACCGTACTATAAAATGGTTACATATATTGAAAATAATGGCTCATTTGTTGATATAGGTGTGTATGAGATTCCTTTATATGTAGATGCTGAAGGATATGCGATTTCGTTTGTTTATGATAATCTGTGGGGAAACGGTAAATTTATATTAGAGTTTCAGGACAAACAGACACAGTATCGTTTAAATATCGATCCCACCTTATCTTCGAACTATAATTGGACAATTGTTTATACATTCAATGATGGTGTAAAAATGTGGGGCGAAGGTAACTTTAGTAAAAAAGATACACGGAACACCTCTGTTGCTTTTTCGAAGTGTACTATTTATGATACAGATCTTGAGCGCGAAGTTGATTTGAGAGATCCGACAATGAAGGCGTCTTTTTCGATGTTAGCAAAATCATCTGAGGTTTTTGCTATAACAGCACTGGATATATTCCTTGCTAATCACAAAAGCGATATTGGATATACTCTAAGTGATTATGGTTTTAATCCTAAATATTTTGAAAAAATATTTACCGATGTTGTTGAAGGGGCATGGTATAGGAAATATGTTGACTATTCTGTAGAAAATAAAATATTTTCAGGTACGTCAGATACCACCTTTTCACCAAATGATAACATCACACGCGCACAGTTTGTACAGGTTCTTGCAAACCTTGAGGGTGTTGACACCTCAAACAGAGACGTAACAACCGGCTTTTCAGACGTTCCTGCTAAAAAGTGGTTTACGGCGGCGGTTAAATGGGCAAGCGATAACAAGATCGTAAACGGCGTTGGTGACGGAAAATTTGACCCAAATGCAAACGTAACCCGCGAGCAGATGTGTGTAATGCTTGTAAACTACGCAAGGTTTAAGAGTATAACTCTGAAAACCGTTGAAGATAAAGAATCGTTTGCTGATGATGCAAGTATCAGTAAATGGGCAAGGACTGCGGTTTATACATGTCAGCAGGCTGACATTGTAAACGGCAAGGGCGAGGGCAAGTTTGACCCGCAGGGCACAGGCACACGTGCCGAGGCATCTGTAATATTTACAAAGTTCCATAAAGAATATCTGGTTAAATAATCGAGATGTGAGTTTTAAAAAAGCGAGGGATTTCCCTCGCTTTTTGTTTTGTGGTATTGGAGCATAAATTCCGGTTTGTCGGGATGTTTTATAATTATTTCGTAGGGGTCGGCGCCCTCGACGACCCG
>JAZPZR010000259.1:0-2250 GCA_045544795.1 Eubacteriales bacterium | reverse complement strand
AATTGCTCTTATTTTACCCTTTTTCACAGGACAGATAAAAGAGATCGGCAACATGCTTTTACCCATGCATATACCGGTACTGCTGTGCGGGTTTATATGCGGTTGGCAGTACGGTCTTGCAGTAGGCTTTATGGCTCCGCTTTTGCGCTCGTTTTTGTTCGGTATGCCAATGCTTTATCCTAGTGCGGTATCAATGGCGTTTGAACTTGCAACATACGGTCTTGTTGCAGCTCTTTTGTACAGAATGTTTAAACGTCGGAACATTCTTTCCGCTTATTTGTCGCTCATAGGAGCAATGCTTTGCGGAAGGGTGGTGTGGGGCGTTGTGCAGACTGTTCTTGTCGGAATTTCGGGAAAGGCGTTTTCCTTTGCCATGTTTATTACGTCTGCTTTTGTAAACGCAGTACCCGGTATAATACTTCAGTTGATTCTGATACCGTCGCTTGTTGTTATCATTTCAAAATTTGCTTTTTCGGAGAAAAATAATGGATAAATTGACAGAACAGTTAAGAGCGCTTACCTGTAACGTACCCTATCCGCTTGCAAATATGGCAAATGCTGCTGCACTTCTGTATAATTCACTTGAAAATATCAATTGGGCGGGATTATATCTTGTCGAGGGAGATAATCTTGTTCTCGGTCCCTTTCAGGGTAAGCCCGCGTGTACCGTGATACCGATAGGAAAGGGTGTTTGCGGTACGGCGGTACTGCAAAACAAAACTCAGCTTGTGCCTGACGTTCATACATTTCCCGGGCATATCGCGTGCGACAGCGCGTCACGTTCTGAAATTGTGATACCCCTTCGTAAAAACGGTAGCATTATTGGTGTTCTTGATATTGACAGTCCGATTTTAAACCGCTTTACACAAAACGATAAACAAATACTTGAACAGTTTTGCTTAGTCCTTGAAACTGTAATATAAAAAGTGTCCTCTTTCGAGGACACTTTTTTAGTTGAAAATAAACGTTATTTCACCGGTTGCAGTATCAGGAGTTTTATATTTATCCATAAGTGCGGGACCGCAGCTGTTTGAACCGATACCGCTCATGTAAAAATCGTAGTACACGTGTGTTGCACTGCTTTCGGGCAGTTCAAAACTGTGCTTTGCAGATTTAAGTTCGTTTACACTGTAGGGGATAGCACAAAAGCTAAAGTTACCTTCTGCTCTTACGGAATTGCTTCCGTTTGATATCTGTGCGTATTCACAGCCGTAGTGAGAGCCGTTTTCTTGAGGCTTGATGTAATCGGTAAAGTTGTCTGCAGGCGTTGTGCTGTATTCGCCCTTCATTGCGGCGAGCCGTTTGTCGATATAGCTTTCCTGCGGACCGTAGCCTAAAAACTTTACGTCTTTATACGCTTTATCCATCATAGCGTAAAGACCTATTCGCGGAAGCCATTGATAGCGCGGGTCTTTGTGATAATCAATTGCTATTTTTACACCCTCGTTTAAGAATGTGTAGGTAAGAGTAAAGCGTAGAACGGGTAACTGGAACTTTGCACCGATAATACCTTTTACAATTATCTTGTTGTCAATGATTTCTGTCGAACGCGCCGTGGGATAAGCTTTATCCATTTTCTGCTCTTCCCATTTAACGCGTATCTGTCTGTCATTATCTGTCGGCGCGCGATATATTGAAAGTTCAAGCGGACTGTTAAAATATTTCGGTACTGAAAGCATACCTGTTGTTTTATCAATTGTATATTTTTTTCCGCCTGCGACTGCTTCAATGAGACTGCCTTTGTCTGTAAATGCTGTGTTGCAGGCACTTGTTTCGGTATACTCTGCGCTTTTATTATAAAATCTTTCCCATGCGATAACAACGTTGTCGCGAGTGACCGATACGTCGATAATATCGCCTTTAGCATCATATGAAATGCTTTCCCTCGGCTTGATTGTAAAATCACTGACCTTGCCGTTTATATTGACACTTGCAGTAATATCAGCAAAAAAGTTAAGCGAGGTAAGTGTTATACCGTTTTTATGTTCAATAGCTATCGGCTGATACACTTTTTTCATTTCAAGCGTACCTGTTTTTATTGATCTGTCGGGTGCTACGATTCCGTCAATGCAGAAATTTGAGTTGTTAGGGTCGTCACCAAAATCACCGCCGTATAAATAGCCTTTTTCCGACACGATTCCGTGGTCAGCCCACTCCCATACAAAGCCGCCCATAAATCTGTCGTCTGAGTTTATTATATCCCAATAATCCTTAAAGTCACCAGGACCGTTACCCATGGCGTGACAGTAT
>JAZPZR010000258.1:0-4508 GCA_045544795.1 Eubacteriales bacterium | reverse complement strand
GACCCCTACAAAGATTGTGCGTATCTCACCGACAAACCATAATTTATTTCTTGTTTACTATTTTCTCCCCGTCAAAGAGTATTACTCCATAGCCTGCGCCCATATTCTGTCCCGATTTTATCATATCAAGAATGTTACGGCGGAGTGACGTATCTGCAGGTGCTTTGTCAAAATCCTTATACTCACAGTCGAAAACTCTCCAGAAATTACGGTTAGTATCATTGTCTTCGTTGTAAATCACGTCAAACAGGTTATAAAACATCTCAAGACCGCCGCCTTTTTTAAAGCAGTGCGAGGTCTTGGGATGAAGCATCCACGACGAGCAGACGATAGGTAAAATCCCATCCTTTACCGTATCCCCGAAATATTTATACGCCATTTTAAAGGACTCCATAACGTCATCATATTTTAAAGGTCCTGTCGAGGGAATGTGTGTATTTATAACGGTATCACCCTTTTTAAGCTCATTGTAATCGTAACGAAGCGGACGTTTTTCAAACTGCAGTCTGCCAAGCGGGAGGCGAGTACAGTCGTAAAAACCGATATACCAATCGTAACAGATATTACCTACAATATCATATACGTTTATACACTCAACTGTTTTTGCGCGGATGTCGTCAAGCACTCCCTCAAAAAGCGCGCTGTCAAGTCCAAGCATTTTATAGCTGTGTTCGAGTGCGGGAAGCGCCTCTATCAGCACAAGGTCCAGTACAGTATAGGCATGCACACCGCTGTCCTCTGAAAGCTGTTCGCAGTTTTCCTTTACGTTTTTGCCGTCGAGCAATGCCTCAGCCGCAAGTGTGAGCGCATTATGCCACTCTTTATTTGAAAATATTATATCGTATGCTTTTTTAAGCTCGTCTGTCTGCCACTGTTCAAGCGACATACGGTTGCAGTATTCAAAATTCACTTAAATCACTCCTTGTTGACAGTATGTATGATTTTATTATATAATAAAAGAAAAAATTTTCAATACCAAAGGAAGAAATATAATGAAAACAAAACAACAGCTTTTAGACCTTATTGCCTCGATGTCACGCGAGGAAAAGGTAGGTCAGCTTGCACAGTACAATGCGAGCGTTTTTACAGACAGTAAGCAGGAGATCACAGGTCCTGCTTCAAAGCTTGGTGTAGCGCCTGAGCATTTAAAGTACGTGGGCAGTTCTCTTAATTTCCACGGCGCTGACGAGATGATTAAAATTCAGGATGAGCATCTTGCCTCCGACCCCAACAAAATACCGATGGTATTTATGATGGACGTTATACACGGCTTCAGAACGATATTCCCCATCCCGCTTGCGCTCGGCTGTTCTTTTGATGAAGATACGGTTACCGAATGTACAAAAATGGCGGCAAAGGAAGCATCGGCAGGCGGTGTACAGGTGACCTTTACCCCCATGGTCGACTACGTGCGCGATGCGCGTTGGGGCAGAGTTATGGAGACGTGCGGTGAGGAGCCGCTTGTAAACGGCATCATGGGTGCGGCGCAGATACGCGCGTTCCAGGGTGACGATCTTTCCGATTACGACAATATCGGTACCTGTGTCAAGCATTTTGCCGCTTACGGCGGTGCTGAAGCGGGCAGAGATTACAATACGGTTGAAATTTCCGAAAGACTGCTTCGTGAGTATTATCTTCCCGCATACAAGGCTTGTCTTGATGCAGGCGCTACAATGCTTATGCCCTCATTCAATACGCTCAACGGTGTGCCCTCGGTTGCAAACAAGTGGCTTATGAACAAGGTACTTCGCGAGGAGTGGGGCTTTGAAGGCGCGGTCGTCTCCGACTACAACGCGGTGGGCGAGCTTCTTAAGCACGGCATCGCTCCCGACCTCAAGACTGCCGCCAAAATGGCGTTTGAGTGCGGTTGCGACCTTGAAATGATGTCAAGAGGCTATTACAGTTATCTGTCCGAGCTTATCGACGAGGGTGTATTTACCGAAAAACAGCTTGACGATGCGGTTTACCGCATGCTTGATCTCAAAAACAGGCTGGGACTTTTTGACGATCCCTATCACGGCGCATCGTCCAAAAAAGAGATGGAGGTCTGTCTTACACCTAAGCACAGAGCTATTGCAAAGCGCGCGGCGGAAAAATCAGCCGTACTACTCAAAAACGACGGCGTACTCCCCTTCTCAAAGGATATAAAGAGCATAGCGCTCATCGGTCCGTTTGCCGACGAAAAGGCAATAAAGGGATTCTGGGCATGCTGCGGTGACGATAACGACTGTGTGACTGTCAAAGAGGGTATCGAAAAGCTTTTGCCAGACGTTAAGATAACGGTAGTTCCCGCATGCACGGCAGAGTGGGACGATGACACCTTTGATTTTTCAGAGGCAATTTTGGCGGCAGAAGAGGCAGATGCAGTACTTCTTTGCGTGGGTGAGCCGCAAAACTATTCGGGCGAGGGCAACAGCCGAATAGATATCCGTCTTCCCGGCATGCAGGAGGAGCTTGTGTACGAGGTGGGTCTTGCAAACGACAACACCGCAATGCTTTTATTCACAGGACGTCCGCTTGTACTTACAGACGTTGAAAACTCAGTCGGCGCTATTCTTAATATGTGGTTTCCCGGTACAGAGGGCGGAAGCGCCGCGGCATCCCTTCTCTTTGGCGATGCCAATCCTTCGGGTAAGCTGACAATGTCATTCCCCAAGGCTGTCGGTCAGTGTCCTATATACTACAATCATCCCTCAACGGGCAGACCCAAGAGAAAGGACGAGAACACGCACGAAAAGTACACCTCAAACTATATCGGTTGCGGCAATCTTCCGCTTTACAGCTTCGGTCACGGTCTTTCCTACTCCGAGTTTGTGTATAACAGCATGACGCTTGATACAAAGACTCTCACAAAAGAGGGTGAGATAAAGGTATCTGTAAACATTACAAACGCTTCGGACAAAGACGGTACAGAGGTGGTTCAGCTTTATATGCACGACCTTGTTGCATCTGCCGTAAGACCCATTCAGCAGCTTATTGCTTTTGAAAGGGTGGACTTTAAAGCGGGTGAAACCAAAACTGTAGAGTTTACCGTAAAAGAAGATATGCTCCGCTTTTATGACTTTGAATGCAACTACATTTCAGAGCCGGGTGACTTTGATATAATGGTAGGTCACGCAGATAACTTTAAGTTTGTGGATACGTTTACACTTAAATAAACTACAATCTGAACGTAATACAAGATAAAAAATAACCCCACAGTTTTTACAAGCTGTGGGGTTGCTTATTTGCCGATCATACGGCTTTTTTAATTTTACGAATAACAAGACGTGTAACAAACGTCGCAAGCATTACCGCGGCAGATGAAGCCGCAACACAGAGCAGGTACCACGGAAGTGTTTGATGCCAGCTTGTATCGGGATAATGCGCCACAAAATACTGCGCCCATGCATAGTGATTCATAAACACATAGCTGCTTATTGTTGAAAGGACACCTACCCACTTATGACGTAATATAACCGAAAGGAAGGTCTTACCCGAAAGTTCAAGAAAGAGAACGCCAAACAGTATCGCAGTTGCAATATAATCGTTAGCGCTGCGAACCCAGCCGTCTTTGGTTATGCTTAAGAAAAAATACGCCCAGCCTATCAAAGAAAGCACCGAAAAGCCGACCCGCGACAATACTGAACCGCCCTGCTTATTCTCTGCTCTTTTTACAAAAACATAAAGAATACAGCCTGCACAAAGCCCCGCAATACCGCGCAACAGTCCGCTGTTAACAAAATCCGAAAGCCAGGTGCACGGCATATCGAGATCTGCCCCTCTGTAGCACAAAAAGCCGTATATCAGCAAAACGGCAGGCGGGCATACGGTAAACGCAAACCGTTCCGGATCGCGTTTTGCAAACGGATGAATTATCGCAAGACCGAGGAAAAGCGCCGAAAGATACCAGGTGACACCCGTGGTGTGATATGCGCCAAAGCCTGCAACCTGAAGCGGAAATACCTCAAACAAGAGATAGGGAAGCTTTTTGACCGCCGTCCACAATGAGTGGTCAAAAACAAGAAACTCGTAGATCACAAAGCCGCAGACAGCAGAAAACAAAAGCGGTAAAAATATAGCGGCATACTTTTTCAAAACAAAAAGTGCAGTACTGTCATTTTTTGAAAGTTCTGTATTACTTTGTCTTGATACCGTATTCATCATAAGAAAGCCCGATATCATAAAAAAGCCTTCAACCGCGAGATATCCGCCAAGAAACAAAAGCCTGAAATGGTATAAAAGAATAACGATTGAAAAAACAAATTTGATAATATCTATAGAATAGTTCCGATTCATATTCCCCACCCAAGAATGTCGTATTATGTCGTAATTATACTTAACTTTTTAATTATTGTCAATAGTGCCCCCACCGCCTTCAAATTGTAGTTTATTGAATAGACGGAATTAGTGTACTCTCTTGGCTCCACTTGTCAGGGGAGCTGTCGCGAAGCGACTGAGGGGTAGTCAGCATCAAGCGAAACTCTACAAAACTGACTACCTTTCCACCGTCTTCGACGGTCCCCCTC
>JAZPZR010000257.1:0-5761 GCA_045544795.1 Eubacteriales bacterium | reverse complement strand
TGGATTTTGCCGTAGGCAAAAGACGGAGGGAGAGACCAAAATAGCAGTAATTCCTATGCTGTTCTCTCCCTCAGTCGCTTCGCGACAGCTCCCTCGTCATAGGGAGCTGGGTTTTGCAAGTGCGTATTTTTGGCGGACTGTTTATCGAACTCTCCAGAAAGCCTTCTCCTTTGGGAGTTGCGGGGACCGCGTTAGCGGTGGATGAGGTGGAAAAAACAAGATATTAACACCTCATCAGTCACCTTCGGTGACAGCTTCCCCTCAAGGGGAAGCCTTTCATTATCTACCCCACAAACCACAATTTTAATGCATAAAAGATTTTTTAAAAAGAGTATGGAATAAACCGTACCCTTTTTGAAATTATATATTTAAAAAACGTCTTTTCTTTGACGAACGTTTGGCAACAAGGCACATTCTTGCGCTGAGGATTCCGTCAGAAAGCGGTGCTTTTGACTTATCTGTGCCGCGTACCACGTCTGCAAAGTTTTTAAGAAGCAGTTTATCACCGCCCGAATGACCGGGGGTTTTTGGAATGATATGCTTTTCAACGTGGTCGGTGTTGTGGTAGTAAACCGTTATCTCACCCGTATTAAAATCAAACTCCACCGTGCCGTAATATCCGATAAACCTTGCCCCGCGCTTGCCTGCGCCCTTTCTTGCAATAAAGTTCTGCGTGTATACCGCGTGCATGCCGTTTCCGTACATAACGATTGCCGTAGCGCTGTCGTGATTGCCTGTGTCCTTTGCAAAACAGCATCCGTTTTGCACCTTGTATCTGTCGCCGTAGGTTTCGACGTTCATAGCGCTTTCGGGACAGTCAAAGCGGTGCTGACAACTGTCACACGTTGTTCCCTCAGGCACACAGCCGTGGAACACCTGCTTTGATTCCATCGCGCATATCTGTACGGGGTTTATACCCACAATGCTGTTTATGTAGTCAAAATCGTGCGTTGCCTTCTGAAGCCACAGTCCGCCCGTCTCCTTTTCATCACGGTACCAGCCGTGATAGTAACCGCGGCCGTAAGGCACGTTGTTATAAGCCTGTACCTGCGCCACCTTGCCGATCTTACCGCTTTTAATAATGTCGCGCACCGTATTTACGATATTTGTGTAGCGGAGAGGGAAGGAGACGACCACCCTGTCGTCAATGCCTGTAAGCGCAATAAGCTTGTCCAGCTGTTCGTCCGATATCGAAACAGGCTTTTCAAGAAAGGTGGGGATCTTGTACCTTGCCACCTTCACCATAAAATCGGTGTGGAGCGAACAGCGTGTGCCTATCATAACACCGTCAAGCTTTTCGTTTGCGAGCATTTCGTCCGCGTCAGTGTAAATTGCCACGTCCATGCCTTTGAATTTTTCCTTCATGCCCTTTACGTTCGGGTCACATACGGCTTTTATGCGAAAATCGCCGTTGTTTTGCAGGAGTATGGGGAGCAGGTCGTTTCCGACACGCTTTCCGCAACCGATAATGCCGATATTGTACATAACTATTCTCCTTTTATATTATCCAATTCTTTAATAAGGGATTTTGCGTTTTTAAAATGAATACCCTTCATGCCGTAGGTCTCCGCCATGAGCACGTTGTCCGACGTGTCGTCCACAAAAACGCACTCTTTCGGGTCGAGATCATACTTTTTGATTATGCTTTCAAACAGCATACCGTTGGTTTTTGACGCGTGCTCCTCGAATGATACGCACCTGCCGTCAAATAAACGGCAGATATCGTGTTTTTCCCACACGTACTTGAAATAATCGAGAAAATCGGACAGTACGTACAGCCCGTACCCCTGCTTTTTAAGCGAGCTTACAAGGTCATACATGCCCTCGATCTCGCGGTAGTGGGTCATTATTGTATCAAGAAACTGCCTGCCTGCCTCGCGGTCACACTCGTCAAGAACTGCAAGCGCCTGCGGTTTTGCATCTTCAAACGATAACGTACCGACTCCGCAGCGCCTGAATGCCGCACATCTGAACGTAGTTAAGAAGATATTATTTGCACGCTCGGTATCACCGCCAAGCGACTTTGCAAGCTCCTTTACCGCCTCAAAGTGCAGCAGCGTGTCGGATAAATCGAAAATAATATTTTTAATCATTTTATGTACCTGTTTACTATATAGTCAATTGCGTGTGAATCGTTATTGCAGATGACCTCGTCTGCATTTTCCTTGAGCTTGTCCACCGCGTTTTCCATAGCAAGACCGAGCCCTGCCATTTTCACCATCGTCATATCGTTTGTGCTGTCACCGACCGCAATCGTCTTTTGCCTGTCAATGCCGAGAATGTCTGCAAGAAGCATGAGCGCGTTGCCCTTGCCCGCCTTATCAGATACTATTTCGAGATTGAATTCGTCTGACTGTGCAACGATAATGTCATCCATGCCATCAAGCGTTTTTTTACATGCCTTAAGGTCATTCATATCGGCAAAAAAGGTACAGAATACCTGTACCGCTTCGTGTGAGTAGGCAAACTTCTTAAAGTCCGCCTTGGGTACGTCGTTTGCAAAAACAAAGTCTATCCACGTTTTGCTGAGATTACAGCTTTTGTACTCCTCTTCGCTGTGAAGATCCAGATCGACGTATGAGTTTACGTCTGCATGAAGCATCATGTTTATCTTGTACTTGTAAAACTCGTCAAGCACCCTGTTCGACGTTTCGCGTGACATTGTGAGGTTGTACGTCCTGTCCTCTTTTTTATCATACACCGTGCCGCCGTCAGAGGATATGTAAAAGCGTATAAGCGGATGCTCGCGGAGTATTGACGGCATCTCGTTGAACGCGCGTCCCGATGCGGGTACAAAATATATACCGTTATTGTATAACCACTCGATCGCCGCAAGGTTTTTTTCACTGATTCTGTGCTTGGTATTAAAAAGCGTACCGTCAAGGTCGCTTGCAATTATCTTATAATCCATATTCCCAACTCCTTCACAACAAGTATACCGCAATTGTTTCTTTATTGCAATAAAAAAGAAGACAGAATTAACTGTCTTCTTTTAAAATATTTAGTTTGCTTTGTAGGTGAGAAGTCCGGGTGTTCCTTCACCGTCAGCAACAGCGTAGATGATCTTTGCTGATGACTCCCACGGTCTTGCGGCATTTGCCATATCGCAAACGTCAAGCCATGTTGTGCCGTTTCCGCCGACAAGTGCCTGGTTGTTATAGAAGCAGGTCGGTGTTGAAGGATCGACTGACTCTGTAGACCAACCGTCACCAACATAGATAGTCTCAAGTTTGTTTGCACTGTAGAACATCCACGACATGTCGGTAACGTTTGAGGTGTCAAAGCTTGAAAGGTCAAGTGAGGTGAGGTTGTCACCTATATTAGCGAACATATGTGACATGTTTGTAGCACTTGATGTGTCCCACTTTGAAAGGTCAAGTGTCTTAAGACCTCTTGCATGCTTGAACATGCTGTAGAAGTTTTTAACGTTGCTTACGTCCCAGTTCTCGATTGAATCGTAGGTTTCATCTGTAAGCTCATAGCAACGGAAGAATACCATTCTCATGTTTGTGACGTTTGAGGTATCCCAGCTTGAAAGATCCATATCCTCAAGCTTGTTACAGCCGTAGAACATTGACTGCATGTTGGTAACGTTTGAAACGTCCCAATCCTCAACACCCTCAATGGTTGTGAGGTTTGAACAGTTGACAAACATACAGAGTGCGTTTTCAACGTTGCTCATGTCAAGGTTTGTTGCATCAAACTCTGTCATGTTCTTCATATCTGCAAAGAGGTTTCTGCTATCCTCAGGCAGAGCGATTTTTGCATCTGAGAGGTAGTAAACGTCGTAAACGTTACCGTCTGCAACCTGATAAACGTCAGTACCGTTTTCGTTTCTAACAGGTGTGTTACTTGCGACAATTTCGGGATACTCAGCGGGTGTGCCGAATACTATGTTGCGAATCTTGGATGCAAGGCTGTTGCCTGTAGCGTCGGTTGTACCGGCAGTGATAGTTGCGCTTGATACGTCAAGCTTAACTGTGTTGTTTTCCTCTGTGAGCCATGCGCCTGCGGGTGTGTCTGTCTCATAGATGTAAAGACCCTGATCGCCTGCCTGACAGTTCTTAAAGGTGTTGTTTGTGATAACTACAGTTGTGTCAGAATTGTCAGTCCATGTCTGGTTGCCGTATTTTGCTGTTTCGCCCTTCTGATAGATAGAGCCGATAGCAATACCGGGTTTCTTTGTGATATCTGCGAAGAGACAGTTGTCAACAGTTACGTTGTCGATGTTGCTGTTTGAGTAGATCTCAGCCATCTTAAGACCGCGTGTGCCTGTGAAGGTACAGCCTGTGAACAATACCGCACCGTTGTCAACCCATACACCGTAAACGCTGTCCTCTTTTGTGTTGAAGGTACAGTCGGTAAAGGTTGCCGTGTATGCGGGTGTTGAACGGAGACTGAAGGTTGTAGCTTCAGCATTATCAGCGCTTACCATGATACCGCTGTTGAAGGTTACGTTCTTAAAGTTGAGCTTGCCTGCAAACTCAAGGTATGTAAGTTCCCATGCGCTTTCGTTGTATGATTTTGACTCGTCTTCAACAACAATATCCTCAAGAATGAGTGTACCGCCGTTTGCCGCACGGAGTGCGCCGACGCCCTTACCTGTGGCAGTAAGTGTGTTTCCGTTACCGTAAATTGTAAGATTCTTTAATGAGGAATCCTCAGGGATAACGGGTGTTGAGCCGATGCCTGCACCTGTCTCCCATACGATATCGTCGTTAAGAACGATTTTTGCACTGTCAATACTGTCGTCATTTGTAATAGCATTGAGTACGTCTGCAAATTCAGCGCCGTTGTTTACGTAGTAGGTGCCTGCGGGGTATGTAGCGTTTGCATCGTAGTCGATACCGAAGCTGTCGCTCTCGTTTTCAACCTGTGTTGCGAGAAGCTCGATGCCGAAATCAATTGTCGGGATAGCGTCGCCTCTGTAGTTAGCCTCGTTGCCTACGGTCTCGGGCATGTAAACTACAAGTGTAAGTTCCTTCTCTTTCTCAGAAAGAAGTGTGCCGCCCTGTGATGCTGCCGTGCTGAGTGCCTGTGCGCCCGCCTCAACTGCATCAATTGCACCCTCGCGTGAGGTCACAGCATCTGATGTTGTGCCGTATTTGATGTAGTCTGAAAGTTTGAAATCATCGCCGTCAACGTTAACGCCGCCGATCTCAGATACTACAGCGAGGTTAAGCAGGTATTTAAGAGCGAGTGTACCCTCGTTCACAACCTTAAGCTTTACAACCTCGGTGTGACCGGGCTCCCAAAGTGAGTCAGCCTTGAATACGTTGGTATCAGCGTCAACCTTTTTCCAATCAGTAACGGTATCGTTCTGATAGTAAAGCTCAACGTCAAGGTTGCCTGCAACGATCTTGTTTTTGCCTGATGCTACAGAATCTGTAAACCACGCAAAAGTTGTGCCCATGAGCATTACTACACAAATGATAAGTGACATAACACTTGTAAATAACGCTCTTTTTGTTGTTTTGTTTGTCATTTTAGCCAAACTCTCCTTTCTTATTTTAAGATAAAAAAAGATTATCTTGTTTAACTATTATATACTTTAATTTACATTATTTCAATAGTAATTAAATATTTTTGTAAACAACAAATTTTTCTCGCTCTCTGAAGTGCCTTTTTAAAAAAAGCAGTATAAAAAAGGCACAGACCGTGAAGAAAAGGAACACTCTGATTTGCCTCCACTTGTCAGGGGAGGTGTCGAGCGAAGCGAGACGGAGGGGTAGTAGGGGAGGATATTATCCTCCCGCAACAG